>JAZGEB010000184.1:0-2965 GCA_036478515.1 Parvularculaceae bacterium
ATCCTGCTTGCATGGTCGACCTGGCAACCCTAACCGGCGCAATTATCATTGCGCTGGCTCATGAACATGCAGGCGTGTTTTCGATGACTGACGAGATCGCCGACATGCTGATCAGCTCGGGTGAAAGTGTCAATGAAGGCGTGTGGCGAATGCCGCTGACCAAAACTCACTTGGAGATGATCAAATCTGACATCGCTGATATGAAAAATATGGGTCCGGGCCGAGCGGGCGGCTCATCAACAGCGGCGGCATATTTAAAACGCTTTGTCGATGACAAAATGCCATGGGCGCATCTCGATATTGCCGGCACTGCTTGGGCCTATAAAGATACACCAACCTGTCCCAAAGGCGGCTCCGGCTATGGCGTGCGGTTGCTCGACCAATTTGTCCGCGATAATTATGAGGGTGACGCCTAGACCTTTCAGCAAGCTCGAGAGGAAGCCGATGACCGATATTCTGTTCTACCATTTAGAACGCACCGGGCTTGGCGCCGTGTTGCCGGGGCTGCTGGAAAAATGCCTTGAGCGCAATTGGAAGGTCACTTTGCGCTGCGGCGATGAGGCGGCAGTAGCCAAGCTGGATGATCATCTATGGCGTTATTCCGATGATAGTTTTTTGCCTCACGGCACGCAAAATCCAGAACACCAACCGATCTATCTGACGACGAGCGAGAAAAATGCACCGGATACGGATGTATTATTTTTGGTCGAAGGGGCAACAGCACCTGTGGACGCCTTGTCCGGCCTGACAAGATGCATAACGATTTTTGATGGTGCAAAAGCGGATCACTTGACGTCTGCAAGAACCTCTTGGAAAGAGCTGAAAGATGCTGACATGACGGCGACATATTGGAAACAAGCAGGCAATGGCGGCTGGGAGCAGAAGGGATAGATAATGGCCCTCGATATTGATCATTTCAAAGCGCTCCTGCTTCGTCTTCAAACTCAACTAGAAGAGCTGTCAGAAAATGCGACCGCGGCGCGCAAGCCAGTTGAATTGGATCAACAATCTGTCGGACGGTTATCGCGTCAGGATGCGTTGCAACACCAAGCGATGGCGCAAGCACAAGACCGCTTGCGGCAACTGGACTTAATTAAAATAACAAAGGCCCTTCAACGAATCGAAGAAGGTGAGTATGGCTTTTGTGAAGAATGCGGCGATGACCTCGCGGCCAAGAGGTTAGAAATAGATCCGATGGCGATTATATGCGTTTCGTGCCTGGACCCGAAAACTGACCGATCGTCGAATAATCCTATCTAGCCAAATACATGGCAAGGCCAGTAAGGAGCACGGAGCCCCAGATCGCGGTTCTGTAAATTGTCGCTTCCATAAATCCCTCCAGAAATGGAAGCCACAAGCGTCTCTTGATATGGTTAATAATATCTTAAAACTCAGGGGGCATCCGCCGAGGATGGCCGGATGATCCGCAGGCCAATCGCTGCTCTGGCGACTGGTGTTGCTTGATCGCGCTGCCAGCCATCGCATTCTAAAAACGCGAGGCGGCGTCCAAGGCGCCGTATGGTCACTTTCGCCAACATATCTTGGGGCCGGGAGGAAGTGAAATAGCTGGTATGGATGCTGACCGGTTGAACCTGCACATCTTTTTCAACCCGGGCGATAATATCGAGCTGGGCACAGGCTTCGAGAAAACTGGAGATGACCCCGCCATGCAAGGCGCGCAAGACCGGATTGCCAATATGGTCTTCGGTAAAGCTTAACCGGTAGAGCAGATGATCGTCAGCAGGCGTCGCCACTATGCCGAGCCAGCTAAACATTTGCGACGCTTCGACCCGAGCAGCGATGCGCGTAACTGAATCATCTAAAAGCGGAGGGATTGCCATCTTTTAGATCCTCGAGGCTTTTGGTTTTGAGCGTGTTCCGACCATGAACGTCGCTTCGGCCAAGGCGATCAATTCGCCGGTCTGTTTATCGATGGCGCGCCCAGAAGTAAACGCAACATCGTCTCGGATCGCATGACAAATCGCGGTACAAGAAAGCCGCGCATTGGCTTTGGCAGCCCCTGGATAATCTGTTTTAAGGTTGATTGTCGCCATGGTTTGCATCGCCTCTAATCGGGTCATCACCGAAATAGACATAATCGTATCCAGCAAAATCGTGAACACACCGCCATGAATTAAATCGCCATCGGTAAAGCTATTGTCGGCTGTGAGATCAAAGGAAGCTTCGCCAACGCCGAATAGAGTTGCTTGCAGGCCGAGTTTTTTAAACAAGATATGCTCGGACTCAACGAAATGGCGCAGACCCTCGAGCATTTTCATGAAATTAGGCGAAAGTCCTTCGCCAAAACTAATCTCAGATGATCGGCTCATGATTGACGATCAGAGAGTTTTTCTTCTTCATACTGAATACCCCAACCGATTAATTGACGCCACAAGGCCTCGACCAAGGCCGGCGGCAAGTCTTGCCGCTCGGCATGGGTTTTAACCCGGTCGATCACTTGTTGGATACGCCATGGCACTGTCGCTTCTGCGGGCGAATTTTTCAATTGCCACGCGCGGTCAACATAACCCCAACGGGTTGCCATCAGGCTGACAAGGGCTTCATCGAGCCGGTCTATCTCAACGCGCACTTCATCCATTGAGGCGCATTCATTGGGTTTCTTTGTCATCTGACTTAGCTTTCCGAATTCTCAACTCTCTTTGTAACCACATGTGCTCCAGCTTCAAGGGTTCTATGCACAGGACATTTATTGGCGATCTCGATCATCCGGGCGAGCTGGGTTGCATCAAGGCCCCCGAGGATCTCGATCTGTCTGGTGAACACATCGAGCGGGCCATCGCCAGCCTCTTGCTTTGGGCGCTTATGGTGCAAGACTTTCACTTTGATCTGATCTACTGGCCATTTTTTACGATCCGCATACATCCGCAGTGTGATCGAGGTGCAAGCGCCAAGGCCAGCAGCGACATATTCATATGGCGCGGGGCCAGTGTCTTGGCCGCCCATG
>JAZGEB010000185.1:0-2318 GCA_036478515.1 Parvularculaceae bacterium
TTGCAGTGCGCAAAATTGCACGCTATAGCCCCCTGATGACGCATATTTCCAAGATCCGTAACTTCTCGATTGTCGCCCATATTGACCATGGCAAATCGACCCTTGCCGACCGGCTGATCCAAGTCACTGGCGGCTTGAGCGAACGCGAAATGTCCGAGCAAGTGCTCGACAATATGGATATTGAAAAAGAGCGCGGGATCACCATTAAAGCCCAGACGGTGCGGCTCAATTATACCGCCAAGGATGGCGAAACATATATCCTCAATCTGATCGACACGCCGGGCCATGTCGATTTTGCTTATGAGGTAAACCGCTCGCTCGCAGCGGTCGAAGGCTCCCTCTTGGTGGTTGATGCCAGTCAAGGTGTTGAGGCGCAAACCCTGGCTAATGTCTATCAAGCAATTGAGGTCGATCATGAGATTGTCCCTGTGCTGAACAAGGTTGACCTGCCAGCGGCTGAACCCGAACGCGTCCAAGAACAAATCGAAGATGTGATCGGGCTCGATGCCTCCGACGCCGTGATGATTTCTGCCAAAACAGGCCTCGGCGTGCCCGACGTGCTCGAAGCAATTGTCACCCGTTTGCCAGCGCCCTCCGGCGATGCCCAAGCGCCGCTCAAAGCCATGCTCGTGGATAGCTGGTATGACACCTATCTTGGTGTTGTTGTGCTGGTGCGGGTAATTGATGGCGAGATGCGCAAGGGTCAAAAAATTCGCATGATGGCCGCAGAGGCAAGTTATACGATTGACCAAATCGGCTTTTTCACACCCAAACGCGTCACCGCTGATGTTATTGGTCCCGGTGAGATCGGCTTTTTAACCGCTTCAATCAAAGAGGTCGCGGATACCAGAGTTGGCGATACGGTCACCGAAGAACGCCGCCCTTGCGCGCAAGCCTTGCCCGGTTTTAAGCCATCGCAACCAGTTGTGTTTTGCGGATTCTTTCCCGTGGATAGTTCTGAGTTTGAAGATTTGCGCGAGGCCATCGCCAAACTCCGGCTCAATGATGCCAGTTTTGAATTTGAAATGGAAACCTCTGCCGCCCTCGGCTTTGGCTTTCGGTGTGGGTTTTTAGGCCTGCTTCACCTTGAAATCATCCGCGAGCGGATTGAGCGTGAATTTGATATTGACCTGATTACCACGGCACCAAGCGTGGTTTATCAGATGCACCTGACCAGCGGCGAGACGGAAGAATTACACAATCCGGCAGATATGCCCGATGTGATGAAAATCGCCCACCTTGAAGAGCCGTGGATCAAGGCAACCATTCTGGTACCGGATGAGTTTCTCGGCAACGTTCTGAAGCTGTGCGAGGAGCGACGCGGGGTGCAAAAAGAACTGACCTATGCCGGCAACCGGGCACTGGTTGTCTATGAATTGCCTCTCAATGAAGTTGTATTTGATTTTTACGACCGCTTGAAGTCAATTACCAAAGGCTATGCGAGTTTTGACTATACGATCATCGATTACCGCGAAGGCAATTTGGTCAAGATGCAAATTCTCGTCAATGAAGAGCCGGTTGATGCCCTATCTATTATTGTCCACCGCGACAAGGCCGAAGCGCGAGGCCGCTCAATGTGTGAAAAACTAAAAGAGCTGATCCCACGTCATCTGTTTAAGATACCGATACAAGCAGCGATTGGTGGGCGGGTGATCGCGCGCGAAACAATTGCGGCGATGCGAAAAGACGTGACTGCTAAATGTTATGGCGGCGATGCCTCGCGCAAACGCAAATTGCTCGACAAGCAAAAAAAGGGTAAGAAGAAGATGCGCCAATTTGGCCGCGTTGATATTCCCCAAGAAGCATTTATCAATGCGCTAAAAATGGATGGCTAGATTTGGCTAGCTACTGATCAATCAGGACCTGAAAAGCGACGACGCCGACCTCGCCGGGGGCCATCTGGCCACTGCCGCATTGCCATTGCAGATTGCCACGATAGCCCTCAGCACCACCGCCGCTCGGCACTAACGTTGTACACGTCATACCCACGGGCGGCTGTACGATCACCGCCGACCCCGCTTTCAAACCGGAAAATGCCGGTGTCGCATCGAATATATCCAACGTATCCACATTGTCAGCGCCCGTTGGTTGGAAGCTCAGACGATATTGCAATATATCCCCTGGGCTGCCGGTATTGGTGGTTGAAAATCCGGTCCCAGTGACGAGATTACAAGTCCCCGTGGTCAAGTTACACACCTGTTTTACCAACTGGGCATTGCCGCCATTCGAAATCGTGACCAGGTCGCCATTTTCATTAGTGGTCGCCAAGGTAATACCGGTAAATTGAGTTGCTGCATTTAGTGTATAAGAAACAGTTT
>JAZGEB010000186.1:0-5862 GCA_036478515.1 Parvularculaceae bacterium
TTGTGATCGCGGCGATTTTATCGGCGGTGATGTCGACGGTGGATTCAATTTTGCTCGCCGCCTCAGCCGCCGTCGCCCATGACCTCGGGATAACAAAACGCTACAAGGCAAAAGCTGTTTTCGTTTCCCGGCTGGTGATGGTGGCGATTACGATATTGGCAGTCGTCCTGACACTGACCTTATCAGAGTCAATTTTTAACCGCGTGTTATTTGCCTGGTCAGCCCTCGGGGCAGCTTTTGGTCCCGTTGTCTTTGCTCGGGTCAGTGGCCGTGAGCCCTCGGGCCAGCTGATATTTTGGGCAATTCTGTCGGGCTTTGCAATGACAGTGCTGTTTTATATTGGCGGCACGCTCCCCCTCGAGGGCACGACAGGGCCCATGCAGTGGCTCGTAAAATTAAGCCATCTTCAAGGCGACCCCTTTGAGCGCTTGGTGCCATGGGTCATCCCGATGGTGCTGATGTTCGGTCTGTCGCATAAACCAAGCCAGATGAAAATTATCGCAGATTAAGTCTTGGCTCAACCCAGTTTTTTAATTCGGTCATAGCAATGGCAATCCGTGGTGTGGTCATTGACCATGCCCATGGCTTGCATGAAAGCGTAGACAATCACTGGGCCACAAAAATTAAACCCCCGCTTTTTCATATCTTTTGAAATAGCTTCGCTGAGCGGTGTTTTTGCCTGGACATCAGACATTTTCTTGCACTTGTTTTGGATCGGCGTGCCATCGACGAAATTCCATAAATAATCCGAAAAATCTTCGCCATTTTCTTGCATATCAAGATAAATTTTTGCGCTTTTAATGCTCGCTTCAATTTTGCCCCTGTGGCGCACGATCCCGGCATCCCCGAGCAGGCGGGCAATATCTTTTTGCGTGAAGCGCGCGATTTTTGCCGGCTCAAAGCCTTTAAATGCTTTGCGAAAATTCTCCCGTTTGTTCAAAATAGTGCGCCATGAGAGACCGGCTTGAAATCCGTCGAGAATGAATTTTTCAAATAAAATCCGACTATCGCGCTGCGGTACGCCCCATTCTTTGTCATGATAAGATTTGTACAAGGCATCACCATCGGCGGCCCATTTACAGCGTGTGAGGTCAGTCATGTTTTATGTCTCCAGATATGAGGGCAGGCAAAGATGCAATTCTTGGCCATCGGCAACAACTTGGACAGGGGTTGTCCCGCCGAACCGGTCGGGGCGCACGATCGCGAGGCCCAGCTTGCCAGATCGAGCAACCAGCGTACCAATGGTTTTATCGTCAATTTTCAGAAAGCTGCCTGTTTCGGGTAAGTCTTGCATCGATTTTACTTGCCATAAACGTTTTTTGACAACACCCTTTCGCTTCATCCGGCTACTGACTTCCTGACCGACAAAACAGCCCTTTTTGTAATCTATCCCATTCAAGATATCGAGATTGGCATCAAGGGGAAACAGGCTTTCGGCGGCAAAATCAGTACCGCCCTCGAGAACGCCATGATTGTAGCGCCAACCCTGATAGTCCTCGGGCGATCCACTTGTCGCTTCGATTACATTCAAGGCTGCGGTCAGCTCATCTTTTGGTGCAAGAACACGTAATCCCAGTTGCGCAAGGCGCGGATCGACAAAGCCGATAGCATCAGTGGTGCCAAGCCCCATGATCCGGCCCGGCTCTGCTTCAGGCAAATTACCATAGATGACCCCAACACCCCAATCTGGCATCGGCTCGATGTCAATCTTGGCTCGGAGTTTATAGAGCTTGAGCCGTTTGAGGAAGGGTTCGACAAATTCTGCAGCGGTTTCAACCAAAATGCCTTGCGTTGTCTCGACCAGAAAAAAATCATAAAGCAGCTTGCCTTGCGGCGTCAGCAAGAGTGCATAAAGGGCGTTAATCGGGGTTAGCTTTTCAATGTCCTGGCTGATCAATCCTTGCAAAAAAGGGTTCACCTCTTCGCCGGACAGACGCAATACAGCGCGATCTATAAGGGGGGTCTTCACGGGGGCGTTCATTGTCTTTATGTATGGCAGTAACGCACATAATTCCAGCCCAAAAAGGGACCCATTATGACCAAGACATTCGATCTGATTTTGCGCGGCGGTACCGTCGTCAATCATGATGGCCAAGGCGAGCGAAATATCGGCGTGCGCGGGGGCAGGATCGCCGAGATCGGTTCCCTCTCCGGGGCTGATGCAGCGGAGGTCGTGGATTGCACCGGGCTTCATGTGTTGCCCGGGGTCATCGACAGTCAGGTCCATTTTCGCGAGCCGGGCAATGAGCATAAAGAAAATCTCGAAACCGGATCGCGCGCCGCAGTGCTTGGCGGTGTCACTGGCGTCTTTGAAATGCCCAACACCGACCCGTTAACGACCACGACGGCGGCGTTGGAAGACAAATTACGCCGCGCCAAGACAATGTGGTGCGACCATGCATTTTATGCTGGCGCAACGCATGAAAATTATAAAGACCTGCCGGAATTAGAGAATATGCCTGGTGTTTGCGGGGTAAAAATATTCATGGGGGCGTCTACCGGCAATTTGCTTATCGCTGATGATGACGGCGTGCGCAATGTTCTCAGCCATGGCCGCCGCCGGGTGGCGATCCATTCAGAAGATGAATATATATTGCGCGATAATGCGAGCCTAGTGCGCGCGGGTGATTGGACATCGCACCCAGAAGTGCGATCTGCTGCAGCGGCTGTGAAGTGTACGGAGCGTTTGCTCAAAATTGCGCGAGAAACCGGCCGGCGGGTGCATGTCCTCCATATTTCAACTGCCGATGAAATACCGATCCTGCAAGCCCATAAGGATATCGCGACCTGCGAAGTGACGCCGCAACATCTGACCCTAGAGGGGCCGGAAATATATCAACGCATGAAAGGCATGGCGCAAATGAACCCGCCTTTGCGTGATGCCCATCACCGAGCAGGCCTGTGGCAAGGAGTGTGCGCGGGCGTGTTTGATGTGATCGGCTCAGACCATGCACCGCATACGAGGGAAGAAAAACAAAAACCATACCCAGACAGCCCTTCCGGCATGCCCGGTGTGCAGACATTGGTGCCAGTGATGCTAACTCATGTTGTCGAAAAACGCCTCAGCCTATCGCGCTTCGTTGATCTGGTTTGTCACGGGCCCAATCGAATTTTTGGTATTGCCGGAAAAGGCCGCCTTGCGGCAGGCTATGATGCAGACTTCACCATTGTTGATATGAATGTCACCCGCAAAATCACCCATGATTGGAGCGCTTCAAAATGTGGCTGGACGCCGTTTGATGGGTTTACGGCAAAGGCATGGCCGGTTGGGACAATCATCCGTGGGCGACGTGTAATGTGGCAAGGCGAACTGATCGGCAAAGCCGGCGGCATTCCGATGCGCTTTGATGAAACGCTTTAAAGCCTTAGCTTACTCAATTTTGCCGCGATAGACTTTGACGCCATTTTCAATTCTAGCTTCGCCAAGACCGGGGTAGAATTCTTCACCGCTTGGTTGTTGGAAGGGATCTGCAAGGAGATTGGCAATCGCCCGTCCTTCTCTCGCGAGGCTGCGGGCCTGTTCAACCGCGTCGAAGGCGCAATTCGTCCATTTCTTTTCCGCTTTTTTAAACCGGTGGTTAAATCCTTCAATCATTTTTTGCCTGGTAACAGCCACCGGTTCTTCGAGGGTGACTAATTCTTTCATCCGCTCGCGCCACAGGTCAGGGCGCGAATTTCGATGACATAATTGTCGCAAATGATGCAGCTCGCCAAGGGTTTCAGCCAACAGCACGAGATGGTCTTGACGCCCGCGATAAATATCGCTGGCATCCGTGCGGGCGTTATCTTGCGCTAAAGCCGGTGTCAGGGCGATGGCAAAAGCCAAGAGGACAAGAACGATCTTCATGGCCTGACCTTAAATTGCGATTGCGCCAATCTCATGACTAAAATGCAACGCCATAGCCATAGAGGCTCGGGCCTTTGGTGGTGAGCCAGCGCTCGGCGGATTTGCGATTATCACAAATCTTGTCGACCACGGCCCAGAATTTGGCTGAATGGTCGAGATGAATGAGATGGCTCACTTCATGGGCGGCAACATAAGACAGAACCGCGGGGGGCGCCAAAATCAGTCGCCAAGAATAACATAAAGAGCCATCAGAAGAGCAGGAACCCCAGCGGGTGCGGCCATCGCGGACAGACACTTTGCGGCGGCGTTTATTGAGGACTTTGCAGAATTTATCGGTTTCTTGCGTTAATTTTTCGCGCGCCGTTTGCCGCAGCCAGTCGGTAATTTTGCGCGCAACAAAATTGGCATCGCCGCCAACCGTGATCACCGCTGGGTTGCTTCCCGTCGCGGGTTGCACGCGCACACCGATGCGTTTGCCGGGCGCATGGGCGATCAGATGGGGTTCGCCGCCAACCGGGATGATTTCACCGGGGGCAAACGGGCGGCGCGCGGGCGCTTCAGCCAGTCGATCCGCAATCCAAGCCTTTCGTTCCTTGACGAAAGCCAGCGCCTCGCGCTGATAAGATTTGCCCGGACAGGTGACTTGGATAAGCCGTTCGAGGCCATCAACTTTCAAGATAATCCGCCGGGCGCGGCGATTTATCGTCACGACAATGGCCACCCGTTCGCCGTCAATATTGAGGCTGTGCGGGGCTGGTGTTGTCGTTTTTAATGCCTGTTTGGCCATGTCGGTTTTACCGCTGATTGATTCGGGGGTGATGGCCCAGCATGGCGCGAGGCCTATCAACGGGTCAACTCTTTTCGCCGCACAGAGCTTGTCACAAACAGTCTTTTCACAATCAGACTTTTCACAGGGAGATTGGCCTGCTTATATGACAGTCGCTTGCGAATCCGCTGATAAGTTGCCGACATCACCTTGAGAGAGTCCTGTGCGAATATGACTGGTACCGCCGTCCCAAAACCTACCGCCAACCCCGCGCCGAAGCCGGCGACGCCAATGATGACGCAATATTTGGCGATCCGGGCCACGGCGGGGGAGGCGTTGTTGTTTTATCGGATGGGCGATTTTTATGAGCTGTTTTTTGACGATGCGATCAAGGCGTCTGCAGCGCTGGATATCACTCTGACCAAACGCGGCCAGCATCAAGGCGCGGATATTCCGATGTGCGGTGTGCCTTATCATGCATCTGAGGGCTATATCGCGCGGTTGATCAAGGCTGGTTTCAAGGTTGCGATTTGTGAGCAGACCGAAGACCCGGCGGAAGCCAAAAAGCGCGGCGGCAAATCTGTCGTGCGCCGGGAAATTGTCCGGGTGATGACACCGGGCACCTTGACCGAAGACACTTTGTTGGATGCGCGTAGTAGCAATTATCTGGTCGCCATTTCGATTTTAAAAGGCAGTGACCGCAAGGCCGCTTTGGCTTGGACTGATGTCTCGACCGGCGAAGTTTGCGCGCGCGAAACTGACCCTGCCGCGCTGATGGCTGATCTGGCAGCGCTGGCCCCGCGCGAAATTTTGCATCCAGAATTGGACACGCTGTCAGTCGGCTGGCAAAAGCTATTCACTGAAATTGAAGAAGCTATGGCGCAGGCGCGCTTTACGCCGCAAGCCAAACCATTTTTCGACAGTGTGACCGGCGAGCGACGCTTATGCGACGCTTATAATGTCGGATCGCTTGATGGGTTCGGCTCTTTCACCCGCCCGGAACTATCCGCTCTTGGCTGTTTGTTTGGCTATATTGGACTGACCCAAATTGGCAAAATGCCGAGCTTGAAAGCACCGATAAAAACAAAACCCGGCGCGGTTTTGGCAATCGATCAAACCACACGTGTGTCGCTCGAATTGACGCAAAGTCAAAGTGGTAGCCGCAAGGGATCATTATTGGATGCGATCGACAAAACGGTCACCGGTCCCGGCGGGCGGATGCTCCATGGTTGGGTATCTGCGCCGCTAA
>JAZGEB010000187.1:0-11558 GCA_036478515.1 Parvularculaceae bacterium
AAACCATCTAATACTATGTTAGGTTCAAAGCTTAATATCCGTACACAAATAATTAAAACCACGGGCGCAAAAGCGTCGCCGGGGAAGGATTCCACAAGATGAGTATTTTATTAGATACTGCCGAAACAAAACCCAGAACCAACCCCGCAAGCGCAATTCGGGCAGTAATTTACACCCGCGTTTCGTCCATCGCGCAGAGCAAAAAAGGCCATGGCTTGCAAAGCCAAGAAACCCGCTGCCGTGAATTTTCTCGCATGAAAAATTATCAGGTCACGCAAGTTTTTTCAGATGATGCGATTTCCGGCGGGGTGATTGATCGCCCCGGCATTCAAAAAATGTTGCAATATTTGCAAGCGCAGCAAACGGATACCCGCCATGTCGTGGTGATTGATGATATTAGCCGCATGGCGCGTGATATTCGCGCTCATCTCGATTTACGTGATGCGATCACGGCGGCGGGCGCGAGCTTAGAAAGCCCTTCCATCGAGTTTGGTGAAGATAGCGATTCCATTTTGGTCGAGAATTTGCTGGCCTCAGTGTCGCAACATCAACGCCAGAAAAATGCCGAGCAAACCAAAAATCGAATGCGCGCGCGGATGATGAATGGCTATTGGCCGTTTCATGCCTGTTTAGGCTATAAGTTTGAAAGCGTAACAGGGCGCGGTAAGATGCTGATCCGCGATGAACCGCTCGCCTCAATCATTCAAGAGGCGCTTGAGGGCTACGCTTCCGGGCGTTTCCAAATACAGGCCGAAGTAAAGCGCTTCCTTGAAAACCAGCCCGCTTTCCCGAAAAGTGCATCTGGCCTAGTAACTTATGAACACGTATACCGGCTGCTGCGGCGTTTTCTCTATGCCGGTATGGTTGGTTCTGAGGATTGGGGCGTATCAATGCGCAAAGGCCAGCATGAGGGCCTGATTGATTTTGAGACGTACACACGCATACAAGAGCGGCTTACAGAGCGCGCTCGTGCGCCAGCACGCGCTGATAACAACCAAGATTTTGCTTTGCGCGGTGCGGTTGCCTGCGCCGATTGTACGCATCCGATGACTGGCAGCTGGTCAACCAGCAAAACCGGCAAGAAGCATCCCTATTACATGTGCTTTAAAAAGGGCTGTGTTAGTTACCGCAAGTCCATTCGGCGCGATCAGCTGGAGGGGGATTTTGCAGCGCTGCTGCAAAACATACGCCCCGCGAAAAAGATGGTCGAACTTATGCGCACGATGTTCGTTGATTTGTGGAGTCAACTTAGCGCGCAAGGGGCGGAGCGTAACAAGGCTCTAAAGGCCGATAACAAAAGCGCTGAAACACAGATCGAAAATTTACTTGATCGCATTGTCGAAGCCGACAGTCCGGCGATCATCAAAGCGTATGAAAAGCGCATTAGTAAGCTGGAAGGTCAGCGGCAAATATTGAGTGAGAAACTGGCTAAATCCGACCGGCCAAAGCGCAACTTTGAAGAGCTGTTCGAACTCGCTATGACATTCCTATCAAACCCGCATAGGCTATGGGATACAGGGGTGCTCGCGCATAGGCAAATAGTGCTTAGACTCTCATTTGCTACCCCGCCGCGCTACTGCCGGGATAAGGGGTTTTCGAACCCAATTTATGCGTTACCTTTCAAAGCGTTAGGGCAAAATCCAGCAACCAACTTCGTAATGGCGGAGAGGGTGGGATTCGAACCCACGGAACCTCGCGGCTCAACGGTTTTCAAGACCGCCGCATTCGACCACTCTGCCACCTCTCCGGTCGCGGGAGACTAGCCGCGCTGCGGTGTGATTGACAAGCACAAACTCGCCCCTTGCCGCACCTTTTTTACCCCCGCACTGAGCTCAAAAAATCGACTTTGGCGCTCCCCCAACCCACGCTATGCTCGCTTGAAAACAAGCTTCAAGGACAGCCCATGAGAACATATTCACCGAACACAGCCATCGCTGTGATTATTGCCAATATGGTCGGCACCGGTGTGTTTACCGCGCTTGGCTTCCAACTGCTTGACTTACCATCGGTTTTCCCAATCTTGATGCTCTGGTTCTTAGGCGGGATTGCGGCTTTGTGCGGCGCGCTGTGCTATGCCGAGTTGGGCGCTGCCTTGCCCCGCTCTGGCGGTGAATATAATTTTCTTGCCCGGACCATTCACCCTGCCGCCGGGTTCGTCTCTGGCTGGGTCTCGGCGACCATCGGCTTTGCCGCACCTGTTGCAGCAGCGGCGATTACATTTGGCAAATATTTCTCCGCCTCGGTGATGACTGACCCGCCTGACTGGGCGGTCAAATTATTAGCCATTGCGCTGGTTGCCGCGGCGACTTTGGTTCATGGGCGTTCGCGCTCTGGAAGTGCCGGCATGCAACTCTTGTTCACGCTGGTCAAAATCGCTGTGATCGTCGTCTTTTGTTTGGTCGCTTTGATGGTGGTTGATCTGCCGCAGCCAATTTCAGTGCTACCCCAGATCGGCGACAAAGCCCTGATCACCAGCGGCGCGTTTGCGGTCTCGCTGATCTATGTCAGCTATGGCTATACCGGATGGAACGCTGCGACTTATCTCAGCGGTGAATTGCCCAACCCGCAAAAGGATCTGCCCCGGGTTTTGCTGATCGGCACCGGCACGGTGATGGTGCTCTATCTCGCGCTCAATTATACCTTTTTGAAAGTTGCGCCGATTGAGGCCATGGTCGGCCAAGTTGAGGTTGGCTATATCGCCGCCAAATATGCGTTTGGGGAGACCGGCGCAAAAGCGACCGGGTTAGTGCTATCGCTGCTGCTGATTTCGACGGTCAGCGCCATGACCCTCGCTGGCCCGCGCGTGTTGCAAGTCATCGGCGAGGATTATCCGGTATTTGCCAAATTAGGCGTGACCAATAAGGACGGCATCCCGTCGCTGGCAATAGCGTTACAATCCATCATCGCTTGCTTGTTCATTCTCACATCGTCGTTTCAGTGGATTGTCGTCTTTGCCGGTTTTACGCTGGGGCTGAACAGCTTCATCACCGTGATCAGCCTGTTTATTTTGCGCTGGCGGATGCCGGAGATTGAGCGGCCGTTCAAAGTTCCGCTGTTCCCGCTCCCGGCATTGATCTATCTCGGGCTCACTGGCTGGACTTTATTTTTTGTCTTAAAAGAAAAACCTGTTGAGGGATTGGTTGGTTTGGGCGTGATTGCAGCTGGGGCTGTGTTATATGTCTTGACCAAGACGATAGGGAAGAAAATAAACCAGAACAGCTAATCATCATCGAGCAATCTGTCGATGGCATCATCCGCGTCTTTATCAAAATCAGGCCCCAACGCGTTGCGTAATACGACGACAATGATGAATGCAATCACTAAAGTCAGGATGATGATCGGCAGAGTGATATCGTCAGGTAAAGTCATATATTCTCCTGCCAAAGCCAAGGTCGTTGTAATTTGTCGCGTTGTTCAAAGGCGGTAATTTTGTCTTCGTCGCGCAGGGTCAGTCCGATTTCGTCTGTGCCATTGAGCAAGCTTGTTTTGCGAAAGTCGTCAATGTCGAAGGAGATTTGGGCCGACGGTGTCGTGATCCATTGATCAGCAAGATTGACCGAAACGGCTGTGCCGGATTTCACTTCTGCGGCTAATTTTTGCACGACCTCTTGGGGCAAAGTGATGAGTAACATACCGTTTTTGAGCGCATTCGAGGAAAATATATCAGCAAAGCTCGGGCCGATGATACACCGCACGCCCATATCCATCAGTGCCCAGACTGCATGTTCGCGCGACGAGCCACAGCCAAAATTAGCTCCAGTGATGAGAATATTTGCGGTTTGAGAAGCGCCATGGTCAAACGGGCTGGAGTTTCGAACTTGTCCGCTTTCGTCATAGCGCAGCGTTTCAAAGCACCATTTGCCAAGCCCGAGCCGCGAGATGGTTTTTAAATGCCGGGCCGGGATGATCACATCAGTATCAATGTTTTCGCGATAAAACAGGATTGCCGCAGAGGTGAGTTTGTTGAAGGGCTGCACTAGTTTTTCTTTTCAAGGCTTATCGCTATCCGCTCTAACGCATCAGCGGCACGGCTGACTTCTTTTGGCAATTGGATATTTGCTTTAATCCAGCGCCAAAAAACATAGAGCATCGCCGCATAGAGAACAATAATGAGCGCGCCACCGCCGACAATCAGCAATTGCTGCGGAAATTCCATGTCCCCAAAGGCAGTTGGCTCGATTGTTTGGTACTCATCATCCATCTTTAACTCTGCTCCCTAAGTGAATTAGGTGCGCCTTACTTCTTGCACCAAGAACTCACGATATTTCATTCTAACGTCCCCGGCAAGACGCGTGGGTTGACGCGATGCGAAGCTGGGCGGCCAGCTCTGCCGAGCTTGACAGCAGGCGATCAATCAGTTTAGCTTTATGGAATAAAGTTATTTGGAGTGCTAGTCGTGAACCTCGATCCCCTGCTCAATGCCAGCCCACAAATACAAATCCATGCCTATACCGCGATCACAGCTTTGGTGCTTGGTATTGTCCAGCTTGTTGCGCCCAAAGGCACCCTGCCCCACAAACAGCTTGGGGTGATATGGCTGAGCCTGATGATTGTCACGACGATTAGCGCATATTTTATTCAGCACCCGGTCGGCCCCGGTGATCCGTTTTGGGCGCGGTTTAGTTGGATCCATTTGTTTATTATCCTCAACACATGGGGCATAAGTTCTGGCGTTGCACTCCTTCTTTTTGGCGGGCCAGAAAGACTGAAATATCACGCCAAACCGTTTATCGGCATGTTCTTTGGCGGTTTAGTGGTCGCTGGTGTTCTGTCTTTCATTCCGGGTCGTATCATGCATGCGGTAGTTTTTGGCGGGCAAACAACGATTGAAAAAATGCAGTCTGAATAAGCCGCTCCGGTTAATTAATTCTCCGGATAAATTAACGCTGCAATCGCATTTGCAGCAGCTGACACAGTGTCCCCGCCCGGTGGCACCAGCTTGTCCCCAAAAGTTTTAAATGCTTTTAGTTGAATTTGGCGGGATTGATCATTGTTGAATAAATCAACCATACACGGAACAATTAAATCGGCTGTACAGTCTTGTTGCAGGAATTCTGGAATAATCTCGTGTCCCGCATCTATGTTCAGCACGGTGACAAAATCTGTTGTCATCACCCGTTTGGCCCAGGACATGGTTAAAGCATCGACCTTATAGGCGATGATATGAGGGACATTGGATAGGCTGAGCTCGGTCGCAACTGTGCCCGAGGCCGCTATTGCTCCTTGTGCGGCGGCAAAGGCATCGAAGCGCTCACTTGCAGGAATGAAAATCGTGTTGTCGGGCCAGTTCTGTTTGGACTGGTCAATCAACTCATGTACCGAAGAGGCGACCACAACCACGGGGCGCAGGTTATCGATGCGGGCACATATTTGCTTTGCTGATTGTTGGAACACTGGCGCCAGGCGTTTCACCTCGCCTTTGCGGCTGCCGGGCAAGCATAGCAAGATTGGCGCGTCGCCTAGGTCATGTCTTTGTCTAAACCCATCAGGGTCTTTGACCGCCTGTCTCATTTGTTCAAATGTCGGATTGCCAACAAATTGACAAGCAATCCCTTGCGCCTCAAAAATCGGCGGTTCAAACGGCAGCAAAGCCAAGACCAGATCAAAATTATCGCGGACAAAATCTACCCGTTGCGGGCGCGACGCCCAGACTTGCGGCGCAACATATTTAACCAGCTTGGTCGGAGGTGATTTTTTGCGCATCCGCTCGGCGGTCAGCCGCGAGAAAAACCAGCCATCGATGAACACCACCAAATCGGTTTTGTCTGTTGCCGCGATTGTCGCTAATTGCGCCGCCCGCTTATAGGCTTGGGGTAAGACCTTGGCGACATCGGTAAAACCCATCACCGCAAAGCCTTCTATCGAAAACGCGCCGGTAAATCCTGCGGCGACCATCGCTTGGCCGCCACAACCGGTAAAATGCGCGTCTGGGTACATTTGTTTTAATTTTACATAGAGCTTGGCCCCAATCGCATCTGCGGAGGGCTCTACCGCGACCAACATAATATTTTTGGGAGGGGCGGCGTTCATGGATTAGGTTTCCAAGTCTCCGGCATTAAATCCGTAGACAAACAGGCCTAATCTATCGGCGGTCGCATAGGTCTCAGCTGCGTCAATAATTAGAGATGCTTCTGCCTCAACAGCAACACCAGCAAGCCCCGCTCGGTGGGCAGCGATAATTGTCTGGGCACCGATCGTCGGTAAATCAACTCGCAATTCCTGCCCCGGCTTGGGCCGCTTCAACAGCACGCCGCGCAAGCCATTTTCTTCGCCCGGTTCATACCCTTTGACTTCATCGGGTAAATTGGCACAGCGTTCCAGCATCAAATCAGTGCCTTCGGCCGCTTCAATCGCGAGGACTAAGCCATTACGGACGACTGCGCCCTGCCCGACATCAAATTTGCCAATTGCGTTGATTATTTGCGCCGCTTTGCGCAAATCGGCTAAGTCAGGTTTGCGAAGCGCGATAACCCCAAGTTGACCTGCGGGCGCAAACAAAGCCCCGGAAACCTCTTCTGCCCCGATGACTAAAAAGCCCTCGGCTTCAAAGGTTTTGACCATGACATCGAGCAACGCGCCATCCCCGCGCCTTGCTGCCGCGACAACTTTTGGCATCAGCGCGACCCCGCGCCAGTCTGGTTTGAGGGCTGAAAGATTTGGCCGCCGAACAATGCCTGCCATGCAAATGGCATCACAATTTTGGTCACGCAGAATACGGATGAGCTTGCCCATTTCAGCGATGCCGCATTCCTCACCTTCGTATTGAGCCATTTCTGGATCGGCATAGCTGGTTAATCGCACAACATAAAACGGTGCTTCAAGAGCCTGACAATTTTGCGCCAGTCGAACCGGTAAATTGCCACCGCCAGCAATAAGCCCGAGTTTTTCCCAGCGCCGCATGGACTAGCTCCTCGGGGTGCAAAGATTGCGATTTGCCGCTGGGTCTTTGATGAAAGAAATAATTTCCTGCACTTCCTTGCGATCACCAAACAGATCGGAGACATCATCGATGCGTTCTTGCAAAGTTCCCTCCGCCGCAAATAAAAGCCGATATGCTGCTCGAATATCATGGATCACGACCCGCGGCGTATTGCGGCGTTTCATGCCGACAATATTAAGGCCCTCAAGGCGGGCATGATTACCAATGACCGACCCATACGGAATAACATCGGTCGCAACCAGAGCTGCAGCGCCAATAAATGCATATGCCCCGATGCGGCCATATTGGTGAACCGCTGATAAACCGCCCATAAAGACAAAATCCTGAACTTCAACATGACCGCCCAAAGTGGCATTATTTGCCATCACGACATTATTGCCAACCATGCAATCATGGGCAACATGGGTCGCGGCCATAAACAAGCAATCATCGCCGATCACTGTCTGACCCCGCCCTTGTACAGTGCCGGGGTTCATCGTCACATGCTCGCGAATGCGGTTATTTTTACCGATGATCAGTTTCGTGTCTTCTCCCTTATAGCCAAGATGTTGCGGCGGTCCACCGAGTACAGCAAATGGCGACACTTGTGTCCCCTCGCCAATATTGGTGTGACCGTCAATCACGACATGAGACTTCAAAAGAACATTTGCCCCAAGCACAGCATGTTCGCCGACAATGCAAAAGGGGCCAACGCTGACCCCCTCGCCAAGCTTTGCTCCGTCCGCAACAATCGCCGTCTCATGAATGCTCGCCATGGCTTAGACCTTTGACGCCAACATGGCAGAAAAATGAGCTTCGGTAACGACTTTGCCATCAACCCTGGCTTTAGCTTCATAGCGCCAAACCGGAGCACGTTTTTGCGCCACACGGATATGAATGTGAAGTTGATCTCCGGGCACAACTGGACGCCGAAATTTTGCCTTTTCTACGCCCATGAACAAAACGACTTTTCCCTCCGTATCAAGATTTTCGACGTGGGCGGTATAGGCCGCTGCGGTTTGCGCCATGGCCTCGATGATCATCACGCCGGGCATCACGGGTTTACCGGGAAAATGGCCCTGGAAGAAAGGCTCATTCATGGTCACATTTTTGATCCCTGTTGCGCCGCCTTCGAGCGACATATCAATGATTTTGTCGACCAGCAGCATCGGATAGCGATGCGGCAATATCGCCATAATCTGGGTAATATTCAGATCGTCAAATTCTGCGTTTTGTTCTGACACGTGGGAGCGGTCCTTTTTGAAGCTTATTTCTTTTTTCTTTGCGCCAATTTTGCCATTGCGGCAACCTCGCGCAACCAATGTCTTGCGGGCTGGGCTGGATAGCCGCCCCATCTGGCCCCATCAGGCATATTGCGCATTAGACCAGCGCGGGCAAGGAGCACCGTGTCATTGCCGATGGTCAAATGGTCAGCCGTACCAGCTTGGCCGCCGATCATCACCCGATCGCCAAAACGCGAGGAGCCAGAAAGACCAACTTGGCCAGCAATGACGCAATTTTTGCCGAGGATGACATTGTGGGCAATATGAATAAGATTATCGAGCTTGGAATGGTCGCCAATCATTGTATCGCCGAGGCCGCCTCGGTCGATTGTACAATTAGCGCCAATATCGACCAGATCGCCAATCAGCACGCGGCCAATTTGCGGCATCCTTACTTGGCGTTCGCCCGTGTCGGTTTTTTCCAGCACATAGCCAAACCCAGCCTCGCCAATCACTGTACCGGCCATGATCTGACAGCCTCCCCCAACAACCGCATGGCTGATGACGGTATTGACGCCAATGCGGCAATCCTCCCCGATCTGGCATCCAGGACCAATAAACGCGCCGTGATTGATCCGGGTACCATCGCCTATTTTTGCGCCGGGTGACACATATGCCGTCGGCGCAACAAGCGCTGAGGCCGCTATGCTTGGTTCGGGCAAGCTGTCGGTGGCGTCTGTCTCGGCATAACTTTTATGCAAATGGTCGCATATCTGGGCAAAGGCGCTTTGCGCGAAAGGAGCGGTGATCACAGCCAGCTCGTTTGGGATCAACTCGGCAAAATCTGGCTTTGTGATACAGACAATATCTTTGCAATCACGCAGCGCTGAGATTTTCTTTTGGTCAGATAAAAAGACCACAGCGCCAGGCAGGATCGCCCCGTCGAGTGAGCTTGCATGAGTGATGGTGAGATTATCGCCTTCACCGGCCTGAGTGACCTCGCCGCCGCATAGACGAGCCGCATGCGCGATCGACAGCGGCGGTGCATTTTGGTAAAATCTTGGATCAGCCATAAGCATTTCATGGTAGGGTATTTCGCGCTGCGGCGAAAGCTCAACTCATTGAGCATTTCCGAGGAAAGATTCATCCGTATTGGCAAGGAACCTGCCGCCTTGGCTTTTTCTTAAACGTTTCTGGATTAACTCTAGCTGATTAAAGCAAAAAAGGCGGCCCTTGAGAGCCGCCCTTCGCATCCGTTATAGCTATTGCAAGTTGTTATTTTTTCGCAGCTTGTGCGGCTTGCATTTTTTTCGCTTCTGCCTGCAAATCAACTTTCAACACTTTGACGGTCGTCAGTTTGGCATCAAGCTGTTTCAAAACGGCGGCGGTAATGTCCGCTTTCGGATCCGCATACATCACGGCTGATCGGTCAAGCAAGATCGTGGCGCCGCGTTTTTCGACCATCGATTTCAAAATTGGTTTCAATGAATTTGAAATTTT
This sequence comes from Parvularculaceae bacterium, assembly GCA_036478515.1. Taxonomy (GTDB): domain Bacteria; phylum Pseudomonadota; class Alphaproteobacteria; order Caulobacterales; family Parvularculaceae; genus CALLVA01. The sequence goes on from JAZGEB010000187.1 coordinate 9,643, forward strand.
GCCCATTGCTCGCGATTCAGCGATCGACAATTCGCGAACTCTAATTTCCCGCAATTGCTGGAGACCGCTTTGTTTCACCGAAAGAGCCCGGGCTTTTGTGACATAATCTTCAGCAGACAAAGACGCTTTGTTCTTTTTCAGAGCATTTGCTTCTGTGGTCATCGATGAGACCTTAGCTTCCAGCTCTTTATTTGCGGTTTTTTGCATGGCGGCAAGTTGTGTATTGATTGATTTGCCGGCTTTCGAGGTGGCGATCAGCCGAGATTGATCAATGATCAAAATGACAGGTTCTTTTGCAGAAGCTGTGCTGGTAAAAGCAAAGCTGGCGACCATCGCGGTGAAGATTGCGCCCACAATGGTGCGCTTCGAAAAAAATGTACTAAACATAACTCACGTCCTTTTAAGTCGAGTGTCTCCCACCCAATTTTCGTCATCTATATGTTGAATTAGAAGTTGCCGCCAGCACTAAAGCGGAAGCTTTCTTCATCATCATAGTCTTCTCTAATCAATGCTTCGGCAATGTCAATTTGTACTGGGCCGAAAGGAGATTTCCAATTGATCGATATCCCGGCAGTGACCCGGATTGAGGGATCATCCTGCACCGGCTCATCGAAAATGCCGTCTTGGTTGTAATCCACCCAATTGGCAAGATCATCGTTCAACACCAGATCGGCTTCGTCGATAATCCCGACCGTGCCAAAATCAGTGAACAGGGACGCTTTGATGCCATATTCATCAGACAGTGGCAGCGGCAGCAACACTTCTGCAGAGCCAACAACATAGGCTTTGCCGCCCAAGGCTTGACCTTTATTGCTGCGCGAGCGGTTGCGGGCATTGTCGGTGACCAAACGCGGGCCAACTCCGGAAACGTCGAAGCCACGGAAGCTGGAGGCGCCTTTAAAGAAGCGGTCGGTCAAGCGAACTTTGTCATCGCCAAAGCTATCAACATAGCCAACATCCAGTTTGAGGGTGCCGATCAGATCAAGTGGTAAACGCCGATAGGTAGCACCGCGGAACGAGGTCTTGAGATATTTCACATCGCCGCCAAGGCCGGCAAAGTTTTGACTGAGACTGGCGGACCAGCCAGCGGAAGGCTGGATCGGATCATTGCGCTGATCAAAGCTAACCGCATAGCCCAGCGAAGAGGTCAGGAACTTGCCAACCGATGCACATGTAGGATCAAGGGATTGCTGGATGAAGTCACAAAACTGGGCTGTGACAGCGGGTCCATTTGCCGTTGATATTTCGGTAAAAGTCGCGCCCGGCACCAGCAGATTTGCCGCGTCCTGACCGGATGCCAGGCCAAGTGTCTGGGACGAGTCGACAATAACTTCATCATTGCGAAGGGCATAATTGAGGTTGAGCCGGCCTGATTCAGCAACTGGGAAGCCCATTGTCAGCGTACCGCCAAGACTGTCACGCAAGAAGCCAGCTTCGCGGAAATCAGTTCTGGAATTATACAAATCGAAGCCAGCCAAGAGGTTACGGCCAAGGAAATAGGGCTCGCGGAAACTCAATTGGAGTTGGCGGTATCTGGAAGATGCACGTGCATCGAGTTGTAAAAACTGACCCCGGCCAAGCAGATTGCGTTCCTCGATTGAGAGATTGGCAATGAAGCGGTCAGAAGAGGACACACCCGCACCAACCGAGAATGAGCCAGTGGATTGCTCTGTCAACGCGACTTCCAAGACAGAGCGATCCGGTGCGGAACCGGGTTCCTCGATGACTTCGACTTCGGAAAAATAGCCAAGCGATTTAACCCGGCGCTCAGACCGATCCACAAGCACGCGATTAAAAGCATCGCCCTCAGCAAGCCGCATCTCACGTCGTACAACCCGGTCAAGGGTCCGCACATTGCCTTTAATATTTATCCGCTCAACATAGACCCGGGGGCCTTCATTGACTTCAAAGATGAT
>JAZGEB010000188.1:0-6070 GCA_036478515.1 Parvularculaceae bacterium
TGTTAGCTTAAATAAAAAAGGGGCATCAAAATGAATACACTTGCTAATTACACCACCATTGCGCTTATCGGGCATATCGGCCTGTTTTTCATTATCCTGCTTACTTTGGGTGGACTGCGCACCGGAATGACATTGAGCGGTAAGAAAGCGGCCAATTCATTTTCACCAACGGGCGAAGACGCGGGTGATTTTTCGCGCCGCTTGGTTCGTGCTCACGCGAATATGTATGAGTTTTTCCCCGTGTGGGGCGGCATTCTTTTGCCGGCGCTGGCGACGGGCCATACGCAAATCACCAATGGGCTTGCGTTGGTTTTCTTGGGCGCGCGGGTTTTACAAACATTGGTTCACCTGATTTCGACCAGTATTATTGCCGTGCAAGTGCGATTTTTCTTCTTTCTCGTGCAAATTGTTATCGCCATTTTCTGGCTGTATAAATTTTTCATGTTGGCCCACGGCTTAGAAATTTAACTAGAACACCATCAATTGGCGCACCAAAAGGGCGGCTGTTTTCGCGGTCATGTTGTCTTTGTCATGGGGCGGAGAAAGCTCGACTAGGTCAGCGAGCGGCAAGGCGCAAGCCTCTTGCTTGCTGGCGGTGATGACGCTTTGCACCAGCTGTTCGACGATGGCAAAAGGCACACCGCGCGGTGCTGGGGCGCTGACCCCGGGGGCTTGATAATGCGGCATCAAATCGATGTCGATGGTCAGATAAAGCAGGTCATTGCGCTGGGCGATAGCGGCAATGTGCGGCTCGGCCGATAAAGGATCATCAAGCAATTCGCGGTCCATCACCATGCTCACCCCCCAGTTTTGCGCCCTGTCGATTAAGGCCACGGTATTGGCTTCCGCAGCGACCCCAAGACAAAGATAATCAAAGCCTCGAGGCTCCAGCCAGTGGATTTGATTGAACGGCGTGCCGGAGGAGGGGCCCGCGTTGCCCGGTTCGCGTAAATCGAGATGGGCATCAAGATTGATGATGCCGATTTTCTTGTCGGGATATGCTTGGCGCAAACCCAGAAAACTGCCAAAGGCGGTTTCATGGCCGCCGCCCAGAACAATGACCCGGTCATGATTTACGCAGGCTGCGCCGACATGCGCACCGAGCATTTCTTGACCAGCCTCCAGTGCGTCGCCTGCCACATCTATATCGCCAAGATCGGCAAAATTTGTCGCATCGCGCGGCGCGGCCAATCCCGCTAGCGCATGGCGCAACGCCGCTGGTCCTTGCTTGGCACCGAGCCGGCCCTTATTGCGGGCGACACCGGCCTCGCAGGCAAAACCGATCAGAGCCGTGCGGCCTTTGTCACCCGCAAAATGATGCATGCGTTTGGCGGCCTCGCCGTCTTCCGGGTCGTCGCGGCCTGTCCACGGCTTTGAGCTGATATGGCTGACAGACATCGCGCTAATCCAATATGCCGGGCAGGTTTAGTTGGTGCTCCTGCGCGCAGGTGATCGCTTCTTCATATCCTGCATCGGCGTGGCGCATGACCCCGGTAGCCGGATCATTCCAGAGCACATTAGCGAGCCGCCGGTCGGCATCTTCGGTCCCGTCACAACATATCACCATGCCCGAATGTTGCGAATAACCCATGCCAACGCCGCCGCCATGGTGCAAGCTGACCCAAGTTGCACCGGACGCAACATTTAGCATTGCATTCAATAGGGGCCAGTCGGACACCGCATCAGAGCCGTCTTTCATGCTTTCGGTCTCCCGGTTGGGCGAGGCGACCGAGCCACTATCAAGGTGATCCCGGCCGATTACCACTGGCGCACTGAGCTCGCCGTTGCGGACCATTTCATTAAAGGCAAGGCCGAGGCGGTGGCGTTGACCAAGCCCGACCCAGCAAATTCGCGCTGGTAGTCCTTGGAAATTAATCCGTTCACGGGCCATATCGAGCCAATGATGCAAATGCGGATCATCGGGGATCAACTCTTTAACCTTGGCATCGGTTTTATAAATATCTTCTGGGTCTCCCGACAGAGCGCACCAGCGAAACGGGCCAATGCCGCGACAAAATAATGGGCGGATATAGGCCGGGACGAAACCGGGAAAGGCGAACGCTTGTTCCAAACCTTCATCCAAAGCCACTTGGCGAATATTATTGCCATAATCAAATGTGGGGACACCCGCTTGATGAAATTCGACCATGCTGGCGACATGGGTTTTCATACTGGCCCGGGCAGCTTTTTCGACCGCCGCAGGATCGCTTTTGCGTTTCGCGGTCCATTCGGCGACACTCCAGCCAGAGGGGAGATAACCATTAATCGGGTCATGGGCGGATGTTTGGTCGGTAACCATATCCGGGCGTATCCCGCGCTTGAATAGTTCGGGCAGAATATCCGCAGCATTGCCGAGCAGTCCGACAGATTTTGCCTCGCCCGCCTTGGTCCAGCGCTCAATCAGCGCTAAGGCTTCCTCGATCGTCGTTGCTTTTTCGTCGACATAGCCTGTGCGTAGACGAAAATCGATCCTTGTTTCATCGCACTCAATCGTCAGACAACAGGCCCCGGCCATCACCGCGGCGAGGGGTTGCGCCCCGCCCATACCGCCAAGCCCGGCGGTGAGTATCCATTTTCCCTTAAGATCACCATCATAATGCTGGCGACCTGCTTCAACAAAAGTTTCATACGTGCCCTGAACAATGCCTTGAGTGCCGATATATATCCATGACCCAGCGGTCATCTGGCCATACATAGCGAGGCCTTTTTTATCCAATTCGTTGAAATGCTCCCACGTCGCCCAAGCTGGCACCAAATTAGAATTGGCGATCAATACCCGAGGCGCGTCTTTTTGAGTTTTGAAAACCCCGACCGGTTTACCGGACTGCACCAGCAAGGTTTCATCGGCTTCGAGGTTTTTAAGACTGTCAACAATCTGGTCATAGGCTTGCCAATTACGAGCGGCGCGGCCAATGCCGCCATAAACAACTAATTCGCCGGGATTTTCAGCAACATCCGGGTGCAGATTATTCATTAACATGCGCAACGGCGCTTCGGTCAGCCATGATTTGGCATTGAGCTTTGTGCCCGTCGGCGGTCGAACTTCTCTGCTATTGCTTAACCGATCACTCATGATTAGCCCTCCTTCAGGCTAGGATAGGAAACGCCGCTTGCCTCTAGCAATAAATGGCTCCGGACTAATTTTGCAGCGCTGTTTAAGGCCGGTGCGAGATACCGATCTTGCGTCAGGGGGGCAACTTCTTTGGCAAAGCAGGCGAGGGCTGCTTGCAACGGTGTGCTGGTTATTATAGGCGCGCGGTGGCGAATGCCTTCTGAGGCACAGAAAATCTCGATGCCCAATATTTGGAACAAATTATCGACCATCGGACCCAAACGCCGGGCACCATGAGCGGCCATGCTGACATGGTCTTCCTGATTGGCACTGGTTGGGGTTGAGTCTGTTGAGCATGGATTAGCCAAATGCTTGTTCTCGCTCATCAAGGCGGCGCTGGTCACTTCGGCAATCATCATTCCAGAATTCAAGCCCGGATCTTGGGCCAGAAAAGGCGGCAGATCAAAACTTAACGTCGGATCAACCAGCAACGCAATACGGCGCTGGGAAATCGCGCCAATTTCCGCTATCGCTAAAGCAATAATATCGGCAGCGAACGCAACGGGTTCAGCATGAAAATTTCCGCCCGACACGATGATATCTTCCGTGGTCAGAACTAACGGATTATCGGTTGCGGCATTGGCCTCGCGTTGCAATGTCGTTGCCGCCATATCGAGGATATCCATCGCAGCGCCGACCACTTGCGGCTGGCAGCGCATGCAATATGGATCTTGGACCCGGGGGTCATCTTCCCGGTGGGAATGGCGGATTTCACTATCTTCGAGCAAGACCCGCATGCTTGCTGCGGCGTTGATCTGGCCGGGATGTCCACGCAAGTCATGAATTTCGGCCAGCAAGGGCGCTGTTGAGGCCATTGCTGCATCAATTGAGAGCGCTGAAGAGAGGAGGGAGGTTTTGGCTGCGTGATGCGCTTGAAACAAGCCAACCAGCGCATGGGCGGTTGAAAATTGGGTCCCATTAATCAGGGCAAGGCCTTCTTTGGCGCCAAGAATGAGCGGTGTTAAGCCTGCTTTTTGCAATCCCTCAGCCCCCGGCATAATTTTGCCGTGATATTCTACCTCGCCTTCACCGATCATCACCGCGGCCATATGAGCGAGCGGTGCAAGATCGCCAGAGGCACCAACCGAGCCTTGCGCTGGCACAACCGGGTTTAGGTTTTTAGCCAGCATGGCTTCGAGTGTATCGATAACATCTTCTCGCACCCCCGATGCGCCGCGCCCGAGCGATATTAGTTTTAACACCATCATTAGACGGACGATCAATCGCGGTGTTGGCGCGCCAACACCGGCGCAATGGGACAGGACCAAATTACGTTGCAAGGTTTCAGTATCTTCCGGCGCGATGCGGATTGAGGCGAGTTTGCCAAAGCCGGTATTGACCCCATACACCGCGTCGTTGCCGCTGGCTGCCTTGGCAACGCGGGCGGCTGACGCTTTAATCGCGGATCTGGCGCTCGGATTTAGCTTCACAGCCAACCCGTCGCGCCATATTTTTTCTAACGCTGATAGCGAAACCTCACCCGGAGTTAAAGTCAGCATTCATTTCCTCCAAATAATCTCTTATAAAGCGGTGCATCACCGATGCGATAGGTCAGTTCTGCCGGATGGCTCACATCCCAAATCGCAAGGTCAGCGACGGCACCAATTTCAAGCTGGCCGATATTAGCCAAGCCCAAAGCCGTGCTGGCATTGACCGTAACCCCGCGCAAGGCTTCTTCCGGGGTCAGGCCAAACAAGCTTGCCGCCATATTCATCGCCAGTAAGAGCGAGGTCATCGGCGCTGAACCGGGATTGCAATCGGTGGCGACCGCCATAGGGACGCCAGCGCGGCGCAAAGCTTCTATTGGCGGTTTTTTGGTTTCTTTCAAAAAGTAAAACGCACCGGGCAGCAACACAGCAACCGTTCCAGCCTTGGCCATTGCTGCGATCCCCTGATCGCTGAGATATTCAAGGTGATCGGCTGACAGCGCGCCAAAACGTGACGCCAGTTCAGTGCCGCCTTGGTCTGATAATTGTTCAGCATGAAGTTTCAGCGGCAGATTTAGCTCTTGGGCAACGATAAATAATTTTTCAATTTGCGCTGGTGTAAAAGCAATGTTTTCGCAAAACCCGTCAACCATATCGACGAGGCCTTCGGCAGCAGCCTCGCGCAATGTCGGCAGGCAAATTTCATCAAGATAGGTGTCCCCATCCATACCATTGGGAATTGCATGCGCGCCAAGAAAAGTTTTGCAAATTCGCACCGGGCGATGCTTGGGCAATTGACTGGCGATGCGTAACAACCGCAATTCGGTGTCGCGATCTAATCCGTAGCCAGATTTTATTTCAACCGTGGTCACGCCTTGGCTGATCATCTGGTCAAGCCGGCCCAGGGCGCTGGCCAATAGCTCTTGGTCTGATGCTTTTCGGGTTGCTTCCACGGTTGAGAAGATGCCGCCCCCGGCTCTGGCGATTTCCTCATAAGTTGCGCCTTCAAGGCGTTGCTCAAACTCTCGCGCGCGCGACCCGGCATAAATAAGATGCGTGTGGCAATCGATTAGCCCGGGGGTGATGAGCCGACCGTCAAGGGCGGTTTTGGGCCAGGCCAAATGCGCATCCGGCAAATCGGCTCTGCGACCGATATAGACGATCTTACCGCCATCAATGGCTATCGCGCCGTCTTCCAACAACCCATAAGGCGTGCCGGGCTGGAGGGTGGCAATAGACGCTTGGGTGAAGAGGTGTTGGGCCATTTGCTGCGTTTAGCAGCCTTCGGCGTCACGCTCCAGCATCTTGACCATGGTTTGGGTATTGAGATCGGCCGTGCCGTTATTTAACTGCTCAAGTTTGCTCAAAATAAGTGAGCATTGTTCAACCGTTTGCGCGTCGCTCTGCTCGGGTGCAAGTCGCTCGCTTGGCGCTGGTTCTTGCGCTAATCGGTCTATTGATGGCGACGGTTTCACGAGCTGCTGAGCGTTCAGATCATCCGCTTTCGCCTCATTTGGAACGGGCTGATTGG
>JAZGEB010000189.1:0-6418 GCA_036478515.1 Parvularculaceae bacterium
ATATTCCAACAGGAAACGATTTATGAATCAGGTCGGCTATGCCGAATTTTTGCGTAGCAAAAATATGATTTGAATGCTTGAGAGCTATGCTCGAAAGCCCTTTGCCGGTTTGGCGAAGCCAAATTGCTATGGCGTATCGCGCAGGGCTTCCTTAATGTTCGCCGTTGCATCCCGGACGATTTCCTTGTCGAGCGTTTTGCCTTGGGTCAGCGCCATTTTGCCCATCATAAATTCTGCCTGTCGGTTGACCGCATCAACCGCTAATAATCTGTCCCCGGTATAATAAAACACCGCCAGGCTTGCGCCTTCATCAATAGATCCGCGCACCACCACATCATCATAGCCTTCAGACAAACCGGCAATTTGAAGTTTCAAATCATATTGGTCAGACCAGAACCAGGGTACGCTTGCATAGGGTTTTTCTTTGCCATTGATATGGGCCGCAGCGGCTTTGGCTTGCTCGGTGGCGTTGGGCACAGATTCGAGCCGCATGTAACGATCATAAATTGGGTTATGGTGCCAGGTGACATCGCCAATGGCATAAATATCTGGGTCGCTCGTTTGGGTGAATTGATTGACAACAATGCCATTGTTAGTATCGAGATCAGCCTCCTTAGCAAGCTCGATATTGGGGATCACGCCGATGCCAATGAGAATAAAATCAGCACTGAGTAGACTGTCTTGGTCGGTGGTGACGAATAATCCGCTCGCCGCCTGTTCAATTTTTGTTGCGGCGATGCCTTCAATAATCTGTACACCCTGTTGGGTATGGATACGGCGATAAAAATCGGACAGCGCCGGGGCGGTGACCCGTTGCAGAATTCTGGGCATGGCTTCGAGCAGCGACACCTCAACGCCGAGTTGGCGCAGGCTGGCGGCTGCTTCAAGGCCAATATAACCGCCGCCAATAATGACAGCTTTGGTGCCTGCTTGCGCTGCTGTTTTGATCCGGCCGACATCTTCTGCCGTGCGCAGATAAAATACGCCGTCGTTTTTAGCCCCTTGCACAGGTAGGGGTCTGACCCGAGCGCCGGTCGCCAACACCAGCTTCGTGTACGAGAATTGTGCCCCATCTTGCATCTTCACGCACTTGCGTGACCGGTCAATCGACGCCGCTCGGCAGCCAAGGTGAACCTCAATATTAAGCTCGTCATAAAGTGCGCCAGGGCGGATTAGGATATCGTCGAGCGATTTGTCGCCCGCCAGATATTCTTTCGAGAGCGGGGGCCGGTGATAGGGCAGCAGGGGCTCATCGCCGATCAGGTGTATCTCCCCCTGCCAGCCGCCTTGGCGCAGAGAAATCGCGCATTGAGATCCGGCATGGCTCGCCCCGATAATTAAACAGGTCGATTTGGTCGTTTCACCCATGGGTTGTCCTGTTGCTTCTCGTACGCGTCGTTAAATAGGCATACACGTTTATGGCGAAAGCGTAATCCGGTTTTCGGGCTGAACTTCCTTGCCCCGAATGACGGCACGCGGTAAAAGAATATTTGAGAGAGATTACAAAGGTTTGCCCCTCATGACACAACAAAAAACAGCCCGCTTAGCGATTGCGACAGTTTTGACCACCAGCGCTGTGATGATGGCGACACCGATTGCCTTGGCGCAATTGGATGATCAATTGGTAGGGCAGGGGCCAACCGTGTTGGAGCCGAGTGCTGCGCCGCAAACGATTTATGAAACTGACTCAGTTGCTCAAGCCGCGTCTTCGGAGCCAGATTATCGTGAATATTCCGATCAATCCCAGTCATCGACATCAGGCCAGTCTGGCTATTCGACCATGGATGATGGTCGGCGGGTGATCTATGGCGCGGACGGAACAATCTATGTCGAAGACCAACGCGGTTCTGGCACCTATTCATCCCTCGGGGTTGATAGCCCGGCGGTTTCACAACCAACACCTTCTTCTACGGTCGATTATAATTACGCCCCTTCTGTGGCGACGAGCCCCAATGCGGTGACCCAATCCGGCTATCCAACTTCTGTTGAGACAGTACCGATTGATCCAGCTGTTGCGCCATATGATGACCCGTATGCGAGCGAAGCGGTAAATCAAAATTATGGCGTGCGCGGACAAGCTGCGCCTGGAACAGTCGTCGGAACCTCAGCCGGGACAGCGCCGGGCGTTACGACTTACCCAACGACCCAGAACGCCGTGCAATCTGCCAATTATCTCGACTGGGCCAAACGCCATGACGGTACTCGATTATCAGGTACCGCGAAATCTATTCGCCGGTTGATCGAAGATAGTTCTGATGTCGTGGCGCATTTTATTGGTGACGAAAACTATGAACCGCTGTGGCGCTTGTCTCGCGATGCCAAAGCGATTGTGATTGTGCCGCGTCTCTATCGGGGGGGATTTGTCTTTGGCGGTTCTGGCGGCAATGCAATTTTGATGGCCCGCCAGGAAGCCGGTGGCTGGTCTGAACCAGCGTTCTACACCATTGGCTCGGCATCTTTTGGGCTGCAAGCTGGCGGCGATGTTTCTGAAGTGATTTTATTGATTATGACCGATCGCGGCAAGGAACAGTTTTTGTCCTCCTCATTCAAAGTGGGCGGCGATGTTGGTATCGCTGCTGGACCCTATGGCATTGGTGGTAAGGCGCAATTAACCGATGTGATCGCTTATACCCAGTCCAAAGGGCTCTATGGCGGCATCTCCCTCGAAGGGGCTGTGATCAAAGCCCGCTATGAATGGAATGATTTATATTATGGTCGTGAGGTTTCCACTTCCGATATTTTGATCCGCAATCAGGCGCATAATCCAAATTCCAGCGCGGTGAAATTGTCTGCAGCTAAATTGCAAAGCCAACAGTTGAACAATGCCCCGGTTGAGCAACGCTAGCTTGCTTTCACAGCCTATCAAATCTACTTGATCGACACTTATCTGCCCTTGGCAAGCCCCGCAGGCCGAGGCATTGTGGGGCAATCCAAAAAAGTCTTTTTTGCAAGGGCCCTGCATGAGCACCACATTACTGGCTAAATTTGCCGACCCGTTGACCACGGCGAAGGGCGAGGCGCGCGCGAGCGTTGCGATGACATCGCTGGAGACACTGTGGTTTAATACCGGCACTTTGTGCAACATTGAATGTGCCAATTGCTACATAGATAGCTCGCCGACAAATGATCGCTTGATCTACTTAACCCAAGCGGATGTCAGGCCGTGGCTCGATGAAGCGGCGGCGTTACAAACCCGTGAAATTGGATTTACCGGCGGCGAGTCTTTCTTGAACCCAGAGATGATCACCTTGGCCCAAATGGCTTTGGAGCGCGGATTTGAGACGCTTGTCTTGACCAATGCGATGCGCCCGATGATGCGCCCCCGGGTACAACAAGGCCTGCTTGATCTGAAAAACCGCTTTGGTGACAAGCTGGTGATGCGAGTCAGTCTTGATCATTATACGTCGCACCTTCATGAAACCGAACGCGGACCAAACAGTTTTGCCCCAGCAATGGAAGGCTTGCGCTGGCTCTCTAGCCATGGCTTTAAACTGGCGATTGCCGGGCGGACCTGTTGGGGCGAAGATGAGGCAAACGCCCGCAAAGGCTATGGCCGCTTATTTGCGGCAGAAAAAATCACGGTGAATGCGGATGATCCAAGCGCATTGGTGTTATTCCCCGAAATGAAAACCGAGACCGAGCCGCCGGAAATCACCACAGACTGTTGGGATATTTTAGGCAAGAGCCCGGATGAGATGATGTGCGCGACATCAAGGATGATTGTCCGACGCAAAGGCGCGGGGCATTCTGTTGCACTTGCTTGCACATTATTAGTCGATGATCCACAATTCGAGATGGGGCGCAGTTTGGAACAGGCATCCAAGCCGGTACATCTCAATCACAAATATTGCGCAACATTTTGTGTTCTTGGGGGCGGGTCTTGCTCCGCCTAGTGAATAAAAGAGTGACTATTATTACATGAGCCAGCACGATCAAACACACAATGATAAACCAAATAGCCAAGAGCAAGACATTGCGCTTGAACAGCGCGATGAGATTGAGCAGCGCTTATTCTCGCCCTCGGCCGCGCGCAATTGCAAAGTGATCGTCGATGCCTATCAGGCCTTGATGCCGCAGCGCGGCACGGTTTTGGAAATTGCGTCGGGCACTGGTGAGCATGGTTTTCATATCACCAATGCTTGCCCTCAGCTTTGCTGGCAGCCATCAGACCCGGATGCAAAATCTCGCCTCAGCATTGATGCGTGGGCGGCTTTTGCTAATCATGTGGCGATCGAGCCGGCGCTTAATCTTGATGTGACAAAACAGGCATGGATTGAAAACTTGCCGATATGCGATGGCGTGGTCTCGATCAACATGATCCATATCGCGCCTTTTGCCGCTGTCGAGGGACTGTTTTCTGGCAGCGTTAAATTACTCAAGCCTGGAGCAAAGTTGTTTTTATACGGTCCGTTCAAACGCCATGGCGAAACGGCAACCTCGAATATTGAGTTTGATGCCAGTTTGAAATCCCGCAATCCGGCATGGGGCGTTCGTGATCTGGATCTGGACTTAGTTCCACTGGCGGCCCGGCATAAAATGATATTAGCCGACATCCGTGAGATGCCGGCTAATAATTTATGCGTCACTTTTCAAAAGCGCTGATTATTGCGCGTGGCCTGAATAGGCTTTTTTCTCGTCGCGTTTGTTTTTCATTTCATGCAAGGCACGAGCAGAATATTCAAGGCCGAGAGAAACGCTGCAACTATTATGATATTCGATGACGTCGCCGATAGCCTGTTCCATTGTGTAAGCGGCGACACTGGTCAAACCAACTTCGAGGGTGGCTTTGTGATATTCTGGCGGGGCGTCAAAATCGAGCGCATCGACAGAGACAAATCTGGTTTTGGGACTAATCCGCTCGCCGGCTTTAGAATAGATTTTACTTAGGTCAGGGCCGGTAATGTTTTGATTATGGTCGCGGATGAAAAAGCGCTTGGCATTGATGTTATCTTTCATTTCTTGCCTTGCGATAGAGATGCCTTCAATTGAAATCCGTGTGACAGCTTTTTCGATTTCATCTTCGTCATGGATATAGCCGGGCAGGCCGGTAATTTGCGCAACATTGGTTACCGCCCATAAGGCATCGCTGTTCAAGAACAAGGCACCGATGCCGCCAACAAGACGGGTTTGTGAATTGCGCATCCATTTGCCCATGGAGCTGTCATTTTGAATGGCTAGATTGACCCCGAGGCGGCGCTGGAAATCCTGACACAGGCTGTCAGATCGGTTCATAAACCGATCTTGAACCTTATTGCGGCGCACAGCCAGCGCGATCGAGTTGACCGCATTTTGATAATGTGTATCGCCGCTGTTCTTACCCGTCGTGCTATTCACATAGGACTTATATTCCGGCCACGTCATATAATAAGTTTCAAACGCTTGCAGCGAGCAAGTGATATCGCGCACGGCCCAGTCTTTGCGGTGCTTTTTCTTGATTTTTTTTGGTTTGACACAAGTTCCGCCGGGAAGATGTGTCGCCCGGCCTTCCGGGTCGAGTAATTCAGACACATTCACAACGCCGCGTTGATCAACCTCGATGCGCATTTTTTCTGCCATCGAACTGCGGATCGGATTATTCCGTTTCATCTCCGCGCTCTTCTCTTTGCTCGCGCAAGCGACCAAGACAAAGCTCATAGCCAATAGGCCAAAATGCCCCTTTTTCATCATGTCCCTTTTTTCCCCTATGCCCGGGTTACTAACTAATGCCCTATTCTAGCGCAGGGTCGGGTAGTTAGAGCATAAAATTAACCATTTTCATAATCCTGAACCCTCATCTTGCAATTCAATAGCAACAACCGTTGCGAGAAGGCCACAATTACTTATATCTCTATCCCATGCCCGAATCGCCCATCGAGAATGTTGCATCGCAACAAAATCAGCAACAATCCTTGTCCGGGATCGACTTGATCGCGGATCAAGTTAGCCGTTTGCCAGATAAACCAGGGGTTTATCGCATGATTGGGGCCGCAGGCGATGTCCTTTATGTTGGCAAAGCCAAAAGCTTGAAGCGCCGGGTTGCCAGCTATGCCAAGAGCGGCGGTCATTCAAACCGGATCATGCGAATGATTTCTTTGACGAGGTCAATGGAATTTGTGGTCACCGAATCCGAGGCCGAGAGCCTGCTTCTCGAAGCCAATTTGATCAAACAATTGAAGCCAAAGTATAATGTGCTGCTGCGCGATGATAAAAGCTTCCCTCATATATTGATCGCCACCGACCATGCGGCGGCGCAAATCACCAAACATCGGGGCGCGCAAAAAAGACCGGGCCATTACTTTGGTCCCTTTGCGTCGGCGGGGGCCGTCAATCGGACTTTGAATACGCTGCAAAAGGCGTTTTTGCTGCGCTCTTGTTCCGACAGTGTATATGAGGCCCGGACCAGGCCCTGTTTGTTGCATCAAATCAAACGTTGCGCGGC
>JAZGEB010000190.1:0-6041 GCA_036478515.1 Parvularculaceae bacterium
CTTTACACGGAAGATGCCGCCATGACCTTTGGCCAGCATCGATTGACCGTATAAGGACAGTTTGGAATTAGCGCGCTAGCTGACGGTATAAAACTGGGCGCGGGGACGACCCGCTCACCTATCATACCAACATACAGGTCAAGCTTCGCGCCCATGCCTGCCACTTTTATCAACATGAGAGTTTCGACTCGGCATGACAGCGCTGAGGTTTACCTCAGCACTGTCTCCCCGGCGTAGGCCGGGGTCCATCGCTGTTAATGCCGCCCGCTAGCGCGTCCAGAGCTGGGCCCCGGCCTTCGCCGGGGATGCGCTATGGGCATAAAAAAATGTCGGTATAAAAGCGTTTAACCCACTAATTCAGCATCTTGGAAGAAAAACTTGATCTCTTCGGCCGCTGTTTCTGGGGCGTCTGAGCCATGCACAGAATTTTCGCCAATGGACAAGGCAAACTCTTTGCGGATGGTGCCGGGAGCAGCATCTGCCGGATTGGTTTCGCCCATAATTTCACGATTTTTGGCAATCGCGTTTTCACCTTGAAGCACTTGCACAACCACTGGCTCTGAAATCATGAACTCAACTAATTCGCCAAAAAACGGCCGCTCAGAATGCACCGCATAAAAGCCTTCAGCTTGGGCCTTGCTCATGTGAATGCGCTTCGAAGCCACGACCCGCAAGCCACCTTCTTCAAATTTAGCGATGATTTTGCCGGTCAGATTGCGCCGGGTTGCGTCAGGTTTGATGATTGAAAAAGTGCGTTGAACCGTCATGTGAGGTCTCCATTTAGCTTGCTGTTGTGCGGCATATAACAATCATGTTGCACTGCGGCAAGGCCGAATTTGGTCAGGCGGGTCCGCCCCAAGCGACGAAATGTGGATTGTCATAGTCGCGGTCTTGTTTGCAATAGCACAAATGTCCCGTTTCTTTGCCATCCGCCAGCACCAGCACGCGTCCGCCTGCGGCCTCCAAAATCGCCTGCCCGGCCCCGGTATCCCATTCCATGGTCCGGCCCAAACGCGGATAGACATCGGCCAGACCCTCAGCAATCAGGCAAAATTTGAGCGATGATCCCGCCGGGGTGTATTTTGCTGCGCCAATTTTCGTCAGATAGCTGGTTGTTTCCGGCGAGCAATGGGAGCGCGACGCCACCGCGATCAATCCCTTATAAGGACGTTTGCGCACTTCAATGGTCTTGCCCGGCGTCGCATCATGCAAGTTGGTCCCGGGGCTGACCATCCGCAACCATGCGCCCTCGCCGACAGCGCCATAATAGAGCTTGCAACAACCCGGCGCATAGACCACGCCGAGCACCGGCTTGGTCTGATGGATCAGCGCGATGTTGACGGTGAACTCGCCGGTGCGATTGACAAATTCTCTGGTGCCGTCGAGCGGATCAACGAGAAAAAATGTTTCGCCCAAATCTGGAATATTTCCGGCGCAAGCCGCTTCTTCGGCCAAGACCGGGATATCTGGCGCCAATTCTTTCAAGCCGCGCAGGATAATTTCTTCGCCAAGCTTATCCGCTTGGGTCACGGACGAGCCATCTTCTTTGGTTTCGCAATCAAAATCGGTGGCGTAGATTTCACTGATTTTTGCGCCGGCCGCAAGCGCGATATTAATCAGGGTGGGGAGATATTTTGAGTACATCATGGTATCAGTCTAGCGCTATTTAAAAGGCGCGTCGGCCTCAAGGTTGCGCGCAATCAACCGTTCCCAGCGATCGCCATTTTCAAGCAAGCGGGCTTTGTTGTAAAACAGCTCTTCTCTGGTTTCGGTGGCAAATTCAAAATTCGGCCCTTCGACAATCGCATCAACCGGGCACGCTTCCTGACAATAGCCGCAATAAATACATTTGGTCATGTCGATATCATATCTAGTGGTCCGGCGCGAGCCATCATCGCTGGGCTCTGCTTCGATGGTAATTGCTTGGGCTGGGCAGATCGCTTCACACAGCTTGCAGGCGATGCAGCGCTCTTCACCATTGGGATAACGACGCAGCGCATGCTCACCGCGAAAACGCGGGCTTTGCGGGCCTTTTTCAAACGGGTAATTGATGGTGAATTTGGGCCGGAAAAAATATTTCAGGCCGAGCCAGAACGCGCTAACAAAATCCAATAATGCTGCACCTTTCAGCGCCTGAGCCACCCGCGACATTAATTCGTCCTCCAGCTCTGGAACATGTCCGCGATGCCGGGGAAGGCCAACATCAATCCGGCCACCAGCATCAAATAAGCGATAGAGGTCGGCAGAAAAATCTTCCAACCAATGCGCATTAATTGATCATAACGATACCGCGGCACAATCGCTTTGACCATTGCGAACATGAAGAACATGAAAACGATTTTAGCACCAAACCAAAATAACGGGATCGCATTCAAGAAGGGAATATCCACCGGCGAATGCCACCCGCCCAAAAACAAGATCGTGGTCATCGCGCACATCAACACGATATTGAGATATTCGCCGATCATGAACAGCAAATAAGGTGTTGAAGAATACTCGACCTGATAGCCCGCGACCAATTCTGATTCAGCTTCAGGCAGATCAAATGGCGGTCGATTGGTTTCGGCCAGGGCCGAAATAAAGAACATCACGAAGAGCGGGAAGAGTGGGATGAAATGCCAGTTCAGCATCCCCAAGCCTCGGTCTTGCGAATTGACAATATCGGTCAGATTTAACGAGCCAACCAATAACAATACGGCAATGATGATAAAGCCGAGCGAGACTTCATAAGAGACCATCTGCGCCGCTGATCTTAGCGCGCCCAAAAATGGATATTTCGAGTTTGAGGCCCAGCCGCCCATGATGATGCCATAGACCCCGAGCGACGAGACCGCGAAAAGATATAAAATACCGACATTGATGTTAGAGATCACCAGCCCCGGCGCGACCGGGATCACCGCCCAGCCAATAAACGCCAGCACGAATGAGATAAACGGTGCGAGGATGAAAACGGTCTTGTCTGCACCCGCCGGAATAACGATTTCCTTCAAGACAAATTTGAAGAAATCGGCAAAGGACTGAAACAATCCAAACGGCCCGACCACATTGGGGCCTTTGCGCATTTGCACTGCCGCCCAGACCTTGCGATCAAACAGCAGCAAAAATGCCAACGCCACCAGCAAAACGATCATCAAAGCAAGGGTTTGCACCAAGGTGCTCCACAAGCCCACCGGCAAGAACATCCAAGTATTTGACCAATCACGGGTGGTGAAAAAACCGAAAAACGCATCCATGGCCGGGGTTTAGCCTGCGCCGAGGGGTTCGTCACCTCATTTTATGCCTCACGGGCGCGAAAGAGCGCCTCCGGCGGGGCGGGCTATTTGCCCGGGGCCGCGTCGCAGCCCTCGGGCTTAGACGATGTGACTTGGGATCGTTTGCAAATGAATGGTGCCGCGAGGGAGAATTGAACTCCCGGCCTTACCATTACCAATGGTACGCTCTACCACTGAGCTACCGCGGCCATTCAAGTGGCCAGTGAATAGGTATTTCCGAGGGGAGCGTCAAGCTGGATTTTGACAGCTACAGAGCTGTAAACTTCAATGCCATAACTCTACCATAGTCGCCCAAACACCCCCTAGTCGTTGCCCGATCACATCGCTACATATGCACCCTTGATGAGCCCTTACGATCATAACCCAACCTTTGGCCTGCGTCCTGTGACAGCGGTGCTTGGCCCGACTAATACTGGCAAAACTCATTATGCGCTCGACCGGATGGCGGCCCATGAGAGCGGGATGATCGGGCTGCCTTTGCGATTGCTCGCGCGCGAAGTCTATGACCGGATGGTGGCGCGCAAATCCCCGCGCGAAGTCGCCTTGGTCACCGGCGAAGAAAAAATCATCCCGACCAATGCCAAATATTGGGTCTGCACGGTTGAGGCGATGCCGCTCGAACAGGAAGTTGCGTTTCTGGCGATTGATGAAATACAACTGGCAGCGGATTATGAACGTGGCCGGATATTCACCGAGCGGCTTTTATTCGCCCGAGGCAGCGCTGAAACTCTGCTGCTTGGCTCTGATACGATGGCGCCAATCCTGCGCCGGTTGATCCCGGATATTGGTTTCGTCTCCAGAGACCGCTTTTCCAGGCTCGATTATGGCGGGCCGAAAAAAGTCACCCGCCTGCCCCGACGCACCGCGATTGTCGCGTTTTCAGCAGATGCAGTTTATTCAATCGCCGAATTAATCCGCCGCCAGCGCGGCGGTGCAGCGGTGATTATGGGCGCCCTTAGTCCGCGCACCCGCAATGCCCAAGCTGAGCTTTACCATTCCGGCGAGGTTGATTATCTGGTTGCCACCGATGCCATTGGCATGGGACTGAATATGGATATCGACCATGTTGCTTTTGCCGCCCGGCACAAATTTGATGGCCGCGCATCGCGGCGTTTGTTCCCGGCAGAAATGGCGCAGATCGCTGGCCGCGCCGGGCGTCACATTAAAGATGGAACTTTTGGCACCACAGCAGAATGTCCGGCGTTGGAAGTGGAGCTGGTCGAACAGATTGAAAATCATCAATTTGAGCCGGTCCGGGCTTTGCAATGGCGCTCGACCCAGCTTGAGTTCAACACCCTGCCCGCGCTCCTCAACACGCTCGAGCAAAAAGCCCCGCGCCGGGAATTGCAGCGCTGTCGCCCGGCGGATGATGAACAAGCCTTGCGCAAGCTGATCAGTTTTTTCGACATTAAAGACATGGCCAAAGGCGGCGCTGCGTTGCGGCTATTATGGGATGTCTGTCAGATCCCGGATTTTCGCAAAGTGACGCTCGATCAACACACCAATATGCTGGCAGATATCTATCGCCAGATCATCAATACCGGCACCATGGATGAAAATTGGATCACCCGGCAAGTCGAGCGTCTCGACCGGTCAGAAGGCGATGTTGATGCCCTCTCCCATCGCATCTCACATGTCCGCACTTGGACATATCTGTCGCATCGCGCCCATTGGCTTAAAAACGCCAGCTATTGGCAGGAGCGCGCGCGAGCGATAGAAGACAAACTCTCTGACGCGCTGCATGAAAAACTAACCCAGCGCTTCATTGATCGACGCACATCAGTGCTACTTAAAAAACTAAAAGATGACGCGCCGCTATTGGCGGGCGTTACCGCGACAGGAGACGTGATTGTGGAAGGCGAATTTGTTGGCAGGTTGCTCGGGTTTCAGTTTATCCTCGACCCCAAGACCCAAGGCCCGCATCAAAAGCCCGTGCGTCATGCGGCGCTAAAAGCGCTGACGCCAGAATTGGCCGCCCGAGCGGGCGCCTTAGCCAATGCTCAAGACAAAGACTTGGTCTTGCGCGACGGTTCGATCTGGTGGCGCGATGCGGTCATTGCCAAGCTGAAAAAAGGACCGCTGCCATTGCGGCCAGATTTCACGCTTGTGGCGATGGAGCATTTGCCGACGCATATGCTGCCGCGCATTGAGGACCGGGTCCGAGATTTTTTCGCCGCCAAACTCGAAGGCGTGTTGCTGCCGCTGATGTCATTGCAAAAAGCAATCAACCTCGAAAGTGGTGCAGATGATGCGCTCGACAGTAAAACCAGAGGCGTTGCTTATCGCTTGGTCGAAAATTTTGGCGCTGTTACACGCGCGCCAATTGCTGGCGAGATCAAGGCCTTGGACCAAACTGAGCGCTCGAAATTACGAAAAGCCGGGGTCCGCTTTGGCGAGTTCGCATTGTTTTTGCCAGCCTTGCTCAAACCCGCGCCATCGCAAATGCTGGCTCTGTTATGGTCGCTCTGGAATGATCAGGACCCGGAGGCTTTCACACCGCCAAATTCTGGCCTGACCTCCATTGCGAATAATAAAGACATCCCCGCCGGGCTATATTTTGCCTGTGGTTATCGCCCATCCGGCACCAGAGCGGTGCGTCTTGATATGTTGGAGCGCTTAGCCGAGATGGTCCGCAAAGCGCGCGGCGATGCTGATATGCGCGAGGGGTTTGAAGTTCACTCGAATATGATGTCGATTGTCGGTTGTTCCGGTGAGGAATTTGAAGGCATTTTGACGTCTCTTGGCTATAAGAAAAATATCGTCCGGCGG
>JAZGEB010000191.1:0-3787 GCA_036478515.1 Parvularculaceae bacterium
TGACGGTAAGCCCGCCCGCGGCGGATAGGTCGCCAGGCTCTCCTGCCACAGATTGGAAGTGATATAATTGCGGTGACAGGTCAGGCCGGTGTAGGCCGAATATTTCGGCGGCAATGCCAAATTCAAATGTGCACAGACCATCATAAATAAGGGCGACAACGTTGAGCGATTTTGCGGCGGCGGGGCGTTTCAGTTTTGTCATAAATTCCAGCCTATATGACCTTTCCGTCTCTGGCAAGATTTCCATATACATGGAATAATAGCCAAACCCAACAGGAGACTGAGATGGAAAATACACAAGAGCTGCTAGACGCGGTAAACATTTATTTTGATGCTATGCATCATTGCGATGTGAATTTGATGGATCAGATATTTCACCCTAATTCGAGCCTTTTCGATGCTGATCAAGGCAAGATATTTGTCGAGCCGATTATGAGCTTCAGAACCGATGTTGGCGGACGCAAATCACCGGCGAGCATCAAGCAAAGCCGCAAAGATGAAATATTGCTGATCGATTATCTGTCAAAAGATTGCGCCTTGGTCAAAATCCGCTTGCAAGCGCATGAGAAGATTTTTGTCGATCACCTTTGTTTGGTGCGCGGGCAAGAAGGCTGGCGGATTGTCTCGAAAGTCTGGCATTTGGAAAGGAGTGATGGATGAGGCTTAGGTTTACGTCTCAGCACTAAAAGCTAGGTCTCAAATTGTTCGCGGATAATTCTTTCTTCCAACGAATGTCCGGCATCAAACAACACGGTCATTTTCAAACTCGTATCTGAGCGAACATCTACCTTTGTGACATTGCGGACCTCAAAATTATCGGCAACACCAGAAACAGGCCGGCGCTCCGGGTCTTGAACATTAAAAGTCACCACCGTATCTTGCGGCAATAAGGCCCCGCGCCAACGTCGCGGGCGGAATGCACTGATCGGGGTCAAGGCCAGCAATCTTGCACTCATCGGCAATATTGGTCCGTGGGCAGAAAGATTATACGCAGTCGACCCTGCGGGTGTCGCCACCATCACGCCATCACAGATTAAAGTCTCTAAGCGTTGGCGGCCATTGGTGAGAATTTCAATCCGCGCGGTCTGCCCGGTTTCGCGAAACAGCGAAACCTCGTTAATCGCGATCGCCACGTGAGTCTCGCCGTGGATGTCCCTTGTCGTCATTTCCAGAGGGTGGATTTTAGTCGCCTCCGCCGCCGCGATCCGCGCGGGCAAATCATCCTCACCATACGCATTCATCAAAAATCCGACGGTGCCACGATTTATCCCATAAAACGGTTTGCCCAAGGTCATATGGGTTTTCAGCGTATCGAGCATAAAGCCATCACCGCCTATCGGGGCAATAATATCAGCTTCCTCGGGCGTCATCGCACCATAGCGCTTCTGCAAAAAGCGAAGCGCCGTTTGGGCCTGGGGCTTGGGGCTGGCGAGAAAGGCAATTTTTGTCGTATCCATAAGGCGCTATGCTAGACCCTGCCGAAGATTGCGTAAAGCATATGTAGGGGGCTGTTTTTTTTGCCCCTCTCCCGGCAAAAGTGATAGGGTGGTGGTTAAATCAGCAGGAGAAAACCAATGAGTGCAGATGGCCATAATGATCAAGCAGCCTTAGCGGGTTTGACCAAAGGCTTCCCGATCCCCGACCCGGCGGACCACCCGAGCCTCAAGGGCAAAGTCTCCGACCATGAATGGGCGATGCGCTGCGACCTCGCCGCAACTTATCGGCTTGTGGCTCTCTATGGCTGGACCGATCTGGTGTTCACTCATATTTCTGCCAGGCTGCCCGATGAAAATGGCGAGGCTCGCTTTTTAATCAATCCATATGGGGTGATGTTTGACGAGATGACCGCTTCGTCGCTGGTCAAGATTGACACCGAGGGAAAAGTTCATTCCGAGACACCTTACTTCATCAACCCGGCTGGGTTCACCATCCATTCAGCTGTGCATATGCACCGTCATGATGCGACATGCGTCATCCATGTCCACACGCCTTATGGCATTGCCGTTTCAATCCAAAAACAGGGCCTGCGCAAATATTCGCAATTCGCCATGCAGGTTCATGATGGCATTGCCTATCATGCCTATGAAGGCATCGCGCTCAATTTAGAAGAGCGAGACAGATTAGTAGCGGATCTCGGGGATAAGAATATGATGATCCTCAAAAACCATGGGACACTGACGTTAGGGCCGACTTGCGGCACCGCCTTCCTCGCCACGTATTTTCTCGAACAGGCCTGCAAAGTGCAAATATTAGCGCAGGCCGCGGGCAGCGCCGATAAATTGCACGAAGGCTCTGACGAAATATCTGCTTTGGTGTTCGAGCAAGGAGCGCAAGCCTTTGTCCCCGGCCTGGGCGACAATCTGGTCTGGCCGGGATTGTTGCGTCGGCTCAAACGAATGAACCCCGGACACGACCAATAAATTAATCAGCCTGCTGATATAATCCGATTACCGCCCCAGCCGGATCAGCTATCACACTAAATCGATCCTTCCCATAGGACCTGATTTTACTGACATGTTTGCCGCCAAGCTGTTTGGCTTTGGCGATGCTCGCATCAAGGTCTTCGACCCCGACATAGATAATCCATTGCGCCGGCATATCCCCATTGTCGCCTTTTGCATGGCAGACCCCGGCAACAACACTGCCATCCCCCATTGGGTCAGGGCGCGGACCTGTCGCTTTCATCGAGAAATCTTCATAGTCGCCCATAGAAACCCCTTCGCTCGACCAGCCGATGACCTCATGATAAAAATCACGACATTCCACCGCATTAGGTACCGTCAGATCCGTCCATAAAACTTGTCCGAGATTTTTAGTCATATTGTTCTCCAATGCTCGTTTGTTGTTGGCCTCCAGAAAAAATATGGCCAATCTCAACCCAATGCCATGGTAACACAACCTTGTTTGTTATTTGAAATTCGACGAAAATATTGTTCTAAAAGGAAGAGATCATGGAAATATTGGTTATCGGCGCTGGGGTGATTGGCGTCACCACCGCCTATATGCTGTCGAAGGCCGGATATCAGGTCACTGTGATTGAGGCCAACAGCACCGTGGCCAGCGAGGCCAGTCATGCCAATGGCGGTCAATTATCTTATGACTTTGCTACGCCGATGGGCAGCCCGGCTTTATTGCGCAAACTCCCCGCAATATTGGCCGGCAAGGATATTGGCTTTCGCATGGCCCCTGGTTTCGACCGACATTATCTTGGGTGGTCTGCACAATTTTTGAAAAATTGCGCGCCAGCTCGCACCAAAGAAAATGCGGCAAAGCTATCCTCTCTGGTGACAGCGTCAGGCAAAGCGCTGCAAACAATCATCGCAGAAACAGAAATTGAGTTTAAATATCGCAAAGCCGGAAAACTCGTTGTCTATGAAACCGAAACCGCGCTCGCCGCCACTCGGAAAGCGGCTGAAGGCGACACCAATGACCAGCTAAAGATACTTTCCGCAGATGAATGCCGCGCGCTCGAGCCGGCACTTGACCATCGCCATGCACCAATGGCGGGCGGGGTTTGGGCGGCGGATGATGATGTTGGTGATGCCGCTCTTTTTACACAAAACCTTGCAACTTATTGTCGTAAAAAACTCAATGCCCGATTTATCCTCGGTGAAATTGTCGAAAACTTCTTGATTGAGAATAATACTGTAAGAGGTGTGCTGACCAATAGTGGCCAGACTATTGACGCCGATAAAATAACCTGTTGCCTCGGCGCTCATGGCGATACATTGCTCCGCCCTTTGGGCATCCGCCTACCGATCTATCCGATTAAAGGCTATTCGATCAC
>JAZGEB010000192.1:0-3801 GCA_036478515.1 Parvularculaceae bacterium
CCGCAGATACCAGAGCCGCAGCCAATCGGGACGTACACGACTTCTAGATCAGGGTGCGCTGTAAACAATTCATACGCATAAGTCGAAACCCCGGCGACCAGCCCTTTGTGAAAAGCGGGGACGGCGAATAACTCATCGCGTGTCGCAGCAACCCGCGCGCATTCCAGCCGTGCTTCGTCAAAATCTGCCCCATGGATTATTACTTCAGCACCAAAGGCGCGCATCGCTGCGTTCTTCTCAAGGGAGTTTCCCTCCGGCACATAGACGGTCGTCGACAGGCCTTGGCGAGAAGCGGCATAAGCTTGGGATTGCCCATGATTGCCTCTGGTCGCAGTGATAATTCCGGTTTTGTCCGGATGGGTATTTTTCAGCCAGTCGATGAAAGTCAGCCCGCCGCGACATTTAAACGCGCCTGTCGGGGTATGGTTTTCATGTTTAACCACGACTTGGCCGCCGACATCCTCGGCCAGTAATGGCCACGAGTATTGCGGCGTCGGTGCCATGCCTTGATAGACAACCGCAGCGGCAGCTTCGATCTCGGATTTGGTCAGTTTCATTATTTCTCCAACTCCAACAGGCTTGCATCACCATATGAATAGAACCGATACTGATTGGCAATGGCATGGGCATAGGCAGCTTGCATTTTTTGCTGACCAGCAAAGGCAGAGACGAGCATGAACAGGGTTGATTTTGGCAGATGGAAATTTGTGATCAAGCGGTCGACCGCGCGGAAGTTGTAGCCCGGCGTGATGAAAATCGCCGTTTCATCCTTGAACGGCTCGATCACGCCGTCCGGGCTCGCCGCACTTTCGAGTAACCGCATCGCCGTGGTACCGACCGCGACAATTCTGCCGCCAGCTTGTTTGACCTTTGTCAAAGCGGCAGCGGTCTCTTCGCTGATCTCGCCCCACTCGCTATGCATTTTATGATCGTCAGTGTTTTCAACCGACACCGGCAGGAATGTCCCGGCCCCAACATGGAGCGTTACCGATGCTTGGGTCACGCCTTTGGCTTTGAGGGCGCTTAGAATTTCCGGGGTAAAATGCAGGCCCGCTGTCGGCGCAGCAACCGAGCCCTCTTCTGTCGCATAAACGGTCTGATAGTCTTGGCTGTCGCGATCATCGACATCGCGCTTGCGGGCGATATAAGGCGGCAAAGGCGGATGGCCATGGGTTTTCAGTTTCGTGTCGAACTCAGCGCCTGCGCAATTGAAGGCAAAAATAATTTCAGCACCGTCGCGGGCTTCGACTTGCGCCGAAAAACCGCCCTCCCCCTTGGTCCCGAACTGAACCACATCCCCCGGTTTCAAGCGCTTGGCAGGCCGGACAAACGCCGCCCATCTCGCGTTATGTTCTGTACCCGGCAGGATT
This sequence comes from Parvularculaceae bacterium, assembly GCA_036478515.1. Lineage (GTDB taxonomy): Bacteria > Pseudomonadota > Alphaproteobacteria > Caulobacterales > Parvularculaceae > CALLVA01. Next base: position 1,371 of record JAZGEB010000192.1, read on the forward strand.
TTGTGCAAATTGACATCGAGGGTGACCGCGCCGCCACCGCCTTGCGCCCGCGCCGGGCGAACGCCGGTAAGCTGCGCCGGGATCACCTTGGTATCATTGACCACGAGGCAATCTCCCGGAGTGAGTAAGTCAACAATATCGGTAAAGTGCTTATCGCTGATGCCATCTCCAACATGCAACAATCGCGACGCCGAGCGCGGCACCGCAGGACGCAAAGCGATCAGCTCTTCGGGGAGATCAAAATCAAATTCAGAAACGCGCATGAATATTTAGCGCCCTTTAAAGATCCAAAAAATGCCGGACGACATCTGTGTAATCAAACGCTAGGGAGACGCATAGGGTCGCGACCAATAGTAGCATCCATTTGCCAACCATGGTTTCTCTGACCAGCCAGCGGCGGCGGCGCGAAATTAGCCAGATCACCAGCGGGGTCCAGAACACAACATGGGGCAAACCCAAAATTCGACTGTACCCATACTGACTATAAAGCCACATCATCATTGGAAAGACGCCAACCATAGAGAGCAGCGTCCATCTGGCTTCGCTTTTCAAATGCGATTTTGACAACGCAAAAGGGATCGCCAATAACAGGACGATCCCCATAAAATTCACCCACGGCCCGACCCATGGGGCGCCGGCATTCATGTCAGCGCTAAAATTTAGCAGCAATTCCATTATGCAGCTTTGCGAAAGCTGATGATCTTGCTTGGGGTGGCTGGTGGCTCACCCTTGTTTAACGCATGGACATGCTGCATGCCCTCTACGACTATGCCCCAGACAGTATATTGCTTGTCGAGGAAAGACGCATCTGCGAGGCAGATGAAAAACTGGCTCGATGCACTATCCGGGCTCGCTGAGCGGGCCATCGAGCAGATGCCTGGTTGATGATTGATATCATTAAATTCGGCTGGGATATTTTCATCATGACCGCCGGTCCCAGTGCCTTGGGGACAGCCGCCTTGGGCCATGAAACCATCAATCACACGATGAAATGTCAGGCCATCATAAAACCCAGCTTCGGCCAGTTTGGTGATTTGCGCGACATGCTTTGGCGCTTTGTCCGCATAGGTCTCAATCACAATTTTGCCGGCATCTGTTTCCAGAATAAGTCTTTCACTCACAGTTCTACGTCTCCGTTGATGCGGGAAGGCACGGTGATCGCGCATATATCCCCAATAAATCCATCGTCGCTCATGCGACCAATTCTCTTTAGATAATCCGTAAACACCGACGAGTCAGTGCGGAACACTTCGACCTTTTGCTGCTCACTTGCTGGCACGTCTGCTCCAACGCGCATCCGGACGATCGGCGTTGGCCGCACCGGCGGCTCGCCTCTTGAAATCCGCCGCGATTTTTCATAGCCATCAACAATCCGCCCCCAGACAGTATATTTTTGGTCAAGCGAACTGCGCGCATCCGCGAACATCAAGAAGAATTGCGAATTTGCACTTCCCGGATCTTCGGTCCGCGCCATCGACATCACGCCGGGACAATGCACGCCCCATAAGCCAACATCATTTTGCTCAAGAAAACTCTTCAAGGCGTCGGGTTCAGCCGCCACCGGCACCGGCCCGATAAATCCGATTGCTGGCGAGCGATAATCGCGGCCAATATAATGGGCATTGACGATCTCGTCTTTGGTGCGGACAAATTCCGGTTGTATATCTGGCAGCTCGCTATCGCCCTGCCCGGTCCCGGTTGGGTCGCCGCCCTGGGCCATAAAGCCTTCAATCACCCGGTGAAACACCACGCCATTGTAAAAGCCTTGGCGGGTCAGGGTTTTGATCTGGGCGACATGTTTGGGCGCAAGGTCAGGCCGTAGCTCGATTGTGATCGGTCCATTCGGCAGGTCCATAATCAGCATGTTTTCCGGATCAACCAGGCGCCATTGGTCGTCGCCAGCGTCGGTGATAATCGCTTTGGCCTGTTCCCATGGGGTCAGTTTCTGGGCCGCAGCAGGGCTGAGAAGCGCCGCAACAGGCAGCGCCATAAGAGCAATAACAGAAGGCAGCGTCATGAACGGGCGCATAAATAGATCGTCCTTGGTTTTAGGAAAGCATAAGGGCACTCCATACCCCAACTCCCGGCCAAGGGCTAGCGCTGTGACGTGAATTTTCTGCAAGGGAGCTTTTTGCCTCACGGCGCGAAGGAGCGCCTTCTTTTTGCCTCACGGCCCTCGAGAAAGCATTCCTCCCCCATTCTTCATGGGGGAGGTGGCGCCGAAGACGTCGGAGGGGGCCGAGGTCACGCCAATTGGCGATTGTTTTTCAATGGGCAACACTAACCCCCTCCGCTTCGCATGTGCTCAGCACCTCCCCCATGAAGACTGGCCCCATAAAGAATGGGGGAGAAATTCTTCTGCCCCAACCCCTGACTTATTTTCTTGGAACGATAGCTCGCCTCGCCCTTCGAGGGGCCTGCGGCCCACCTC
>JAZGEB010000193.1:0-4760 GCA_036478515.1 Parvularculaceae bacterium
TGGGCAAATCGATTGCCAGCAGTGTGATCATTCCGCGCACCGCTCTGCGGGGTAATGATCAAGTCTATATTGCTAAGTCAGATGACACGATGGAAATCCGTAAAGTCACCGTGGCCTCGTCCGACCGGAAGAGAGCCGTGATCACAGATGGTCTTAAAGTAGGCGAAAAAGTCGTCACCTCGCCAGTAAGAGGCGCCGGGGACGGCATGAAAATCGCCATCGTTGATCGCGCCAAAGACGACAAAGAAAAAATTGTTACCGCGGCTGATGGGCAGGATGATAAAAACTCAGGTAAAAAATCTGGGCAAAAACCAGCGAAGGATGCGCCATGAACGGCATCATTCACTGGTGGGCCAGCAATAAGGTCGCCGCCAATCTGTTGATGATCATCATCCTGATTGCGGGAACTGTCAGCTTTTTTAAACTCGAACGCGAACTTGACCCCTATGTCGAGTTCCCCGGCGCGCAAATCAGCGTCGCTTGGCTTGGCGCTTCGCCGCAAGATATTGAAGAACAGATCGTTGTGCGGATCGAAGAAGCGGTTAGCCGGGTGCAAGGGGTCAACCGGCTATGGTCGGTATCGCGCGAAAATGCTGGCTTTGTGATTGTCATCGGCAAAGATAGTCTTGATGAAGCGGCGTTTTTGGCCGACCTCAAGCGCGAGATTGACAGCATCAATACGTTTCCCTCGGCAGCTGAAGAACCACAGCTCAGTCTTTTTCGCAACCAAGATGAAATTATTCGGATTGCCGTTTCTGGCGAGGTCGATGAAAGAATTCTGACCCGTTATGCCGACAAGGTCCGCCGAGATGTGGCGTTATTGCCTTATGTTCCCTCGGTTGAGTTATTTGGCATCCGCAATGAGGAAGTCTCGATTGAAGTTTCAGAAGAGGCTTTGCAACGCTACGGCGCGACCTTCTCAGATGTCGTGGCGGCGGTGCGCGGGACGTCGGTCAATGCCTCTGCCGGGAATGTAAAAACTGATCTTGGCGATGTGCAATTACGGACCAGACAATTGGCCGACTCAGGATCAGAGTTTGAAGATATTATTGTCAAAAAACTCCCCAATGGCGCGGTGGTGCGAGTCAAAGATATGGCGCAAGTCAAAGATGGCTTTGAAGAAGTTGACTTGATGGCGACCGTCAATGGCGAGCACACAATCCTTGTCCAAGTGATGAGCGGCCCAGCGATGGATATCGTAAAATTGTCCAATGCAGTGAATGGTTATCTCGAAAAAGAGCGGGCCCAAACCCCTGACGGCATCACCTTGACCCTGTGGGAGGATCAGTCGGTTTCGTTTAACAGTCGCATCAGTACCATCGGATGGAACTTTTTGACCGGGCTTATCCTGGTCTTGATCACATTATTTTTGTTTTTGCGCCCGGCAATTGCGGCTTGGGTTTCTGTTGGCATTGCAGTTGCCTTTGCCGGCGGCGTGGCGTTGCTGCCGTTTTTTGGTGTTTCGTTTAATATGATCTCGACGTTCGCCTTTTTATTGGTGATTGGAGTGATTGTCGATGATGCGATTATTGTCGGCGAGGCGATCCATACCAAAACGGAAGAAGGGCAAACCGGCGTAACAGCGTCTGTAAATGGCACGAAAATGGTGATTATGCCGGTGGTTTTTGCGGTCTTCACGACGATGATTTTCTTTGCGCCGTGGATGTTCCTCTCCGGCAACACGTCAGAATTTACCAGATCAATTTCGCTGGTCGTAATCCTGGCCTTGACCTTCTCGCTGGTTGAATCGCTGTTGATTCTGCCTTGTCATCTAGCGCATCTAAAGCCGATGAACCCGCAAAATAAATTGATGCGGTTTCAGAAAAAAATGTCAGACAGCATTATCTGGTTTGCGGAAAACAAATACCGTCCGGCGATTACCGCCGTTTTAAACCGGCGTTATCTGGCCGCAGCTGGTTTCGTTGGTGCGATGATCCTATCAGTTGGTTTGCTCACAAATGGGATTGTCAAAACCTCTTTCATGCCTGAGCCAGAATCTGATCAGATTGAGATCAATGTCGAGTTACCTGAAGGAACGCCCTATAGCCGGACTTTGGAAGTGTTGCGCCAAATTCAAATAGCAGAAGAGGCGCTGGTTAAAGAAGTCAATGAGAGCACCGATGGCGAGGGCGAGCTGATTGAAAACTGGTACACCCGGTCGCGCAATAATGAAGTCTTGGCTTTGGTCAAACTGGTGCCGCCAGAGACCAGAACATTGGGCGCAAAAGAAACTGCCGAGCGCTTGCGCGATTTAATTGGCGATGTGCCGGACGCGCAAGAAATATCGGTGAATTACAAGAATGCCAATAATGATCCGCCGATCCAATATGTCTTAAATTCCGATAATCTTGAAGACTTAAACGTCGCTGCCGAAGACCTGATGGATAAATTGCGCAATTATGAGGGGGTCTTTAATGTCGTGAATGATAGTCAGTCTGCGGCTGATGAAGTTCAGTTTAAATTAAGACCCGGCGCAGAAGCTCTTGGCATCACGACCGCTGATGTTGCGCGCCAAGTAAGACAGGGTTTCTATGGCGAAGAGGTGCAGCGCTTGCCGCGAGACGGGCAGGATGTCCGGGTTTTTGTCCGCTACCCCCGCGAAGACCGGGAATCTTTAGATCACTTAAAAAATATGCGGATACGGACCAATGATGGTCGCGAATTGCCGCTTTATGCGGTCGCTGATTTTACCTTTGCACAAGGCATCAATCGAATTTTACGCCGCGAGCGCCAACGCGCAATCATCGTCAGTGCCGAAGTGGTGTCTGATCGCATCAGCGATATCCGCAAGGACTTGTCTGAAAACTACTTTGATGATTTCGATACGACCCACCCAAATGTCCATCGGGGAAATATTGGCCGCGCCCAGGGAGAACAGGAATTCATTGGCGAGATTGGCGTGCTTGGGATGATCGCCATCGGCATTGCCTATTTCCTCGTCGCCATCGCGTTCAAATCCTATGGCCAACCGATCCTGATCTTGCTCGCAGCGATCCCGTTTTGCTTTACCGGGGCGATGATCGGGCATCTGATCATGGGCCATCCATTGTCGCTATTCTCTTATTTGGGGATCATGGCGGCGGCGGGGGTCGCGGTGAATGATAATCTGGTGTTGATTGATTACATCAACAAGCTACGCGAAAAGGGTATGGACGGGGCCGAAGCTGTGATTGAAGCAGGGACCAAACGGTTCCGGCCAATATTACTGACGTCGTTGACGACGTTCCTCGGATTGCTCCCGCTGATGATGGAAAAATCAATCCAGGCGGCCTATCTAGTGCCGGTTGGTATCGGGCTGTCATTTGGCGTGTTGTTCGCTTTATTTGTAACGCTGTTATTCGTTCCTGCACTTTATGGCATCGGTGCTGACATTCGCCGGTTCTTTAAATATCTGATCAAAGCGGAGAAGCAGCCGAAATTTGATGAACGCATTCGCGGCGGTGTGACCCCACACAGCGACCTCCCCGAGGGATATGTCCCGGGGGAATGAGGATGGGGGTATTAGTCTGTTGTCATCCCGGATCAAGCCCGGGACGACACTTTTTCTTTTCTACAAACTATCTACGAACAACGACTAACCACACCCATCACTCGCCCGCCATTTTTTCTTGCCGACCCAAAAACCCACCACTTTGGCGAGCCCAAAGCTGGGCATAGACACCATTGCCCGCGAGCAGGGTTTCGTGCGGTCCTTGTTCAATGATCTTACCATTATCGAGCACAATCAGCCGATCCATGGCGGCGATGGTCGATAGTCGATGAGCGATAGCGATCACGGTTTTGCCCGCCATTAAGCCATCGAGTTGTTCTTGAATGGCGGACTCGACTTCTGAATCGAGCGCCGATGTCGCTTCATCCAACACTAATATCGGCGCATTTTTCAAGATCACCCGGGCAATGGCGATGCGTTGGCGTTGCCCGCCGGACAATTTGACCCCGCGCTCGCCGACTTTCGCATCCATGCCTTTATTGCCTTCATTATCTTCGAGTTCATTGATAAATTCATCCGCTTTGGCGAGTTTTGCCGCCTGCCAGATGTCCGCCTCACTTGCATCTTCTCGGCCATAGGCAATGTTTTCGCTAATTGTGCGATGGAGCAGGGAGGTGTCCTGTGTGACCATGGCGATTTGCTGGCGCAAGCTTTCCTGGGTGACATCACAGATGTTCTGCCGATCAATCAGGATACGTCCTTGTTCGACGTCATATAACCGCAAGAGCAAATTCACCAGCGTAGACTTGCCCGCGCCGGAGCGGCCGACCAAGCCGATGCGTTCACCGGGTTTGATAGTGAGGGAAAAATCATCGAGCACACCTTGGGCTTTGCCATAGTGAAAATTCACATGGTCAAAGTTAATCGCCCCCGCTGGAACCTTCAAGGCAGGGGCCTTGTCTTGATCGCGCACACTGACGGCTTGTGAGATGGTTTTCATCCCGTCTTGTGTTGTGCCAATGCCTTCAAAAAGCCGGGCGATTTCCCATAAGAACCACTGGCTCATGCCCTGAATGCGCATTGTCAGACCCAGAGCAAACGCAACAGCGCCAGCGGTTAAATGCCCTTTACTCCATAGCCACAACCCCATCGCCCCAACACCGAGCACTAATAGCCCATTGAGAAATATCAACGATGTTTGCAAAACCGTTACCAGCCGCATTTGCTTATAGACCACGCGCAGCAGCCCCCACATCGAGTTTTTGACATAAGTCTCCTCAGCATTATTCGAGGAGAACATTTTCACCGTCTGAATATTGGTATAAGCATC
>JAZGEB010000194.1:0-7275 GCA_036478515.1 Parvularculaceae bacterium
AAAGATCACTTGGATGGCAACTGCATAAAGAAACAAAAAATCATAGCGGGCGAGGCTAACGCCCTCCGGATACCACAAGCTGGTGCCGATAATCCCCGCGAGCATTAATCCGCCAAACAGACACGCCCAAGCTTGCTTGATCCCGAAGGCCAAAAATTCCAGCAATCCAAGCTGCAAACCGGTGGCGAGCCGCTCGGGCATGGCATGGAATAACCGCGCCAACAAGCGCTCGGCAAAGCCCATAATCGCACCAAGCCAGCGGTCAAATCTAGCCTCGATCCTCGTGCCGTCCATCTGCCCGCCCTTGGTTTTACCTTGTTATGAGCTTTGGCCAAAGCTGATGGCGGCGACAAGGCGGAAACGTGATTTTTCTGCCGAAACACTTGTTCTGTTTTTGTTCTTGACCTGCAGCTATAGGTGGTACATGCTTGGCGCAAAGCAATCAGGGGGCGTTGGGTGATGGTCGCAGAATTAACTACATTTGCCTTTGAAGGGATCAGCGCCAAGCCAGTCAAAGTTCAGGTGCAAACCGTTGCCGGCCTGCCTGCCTTCGTCGTAGTAGGGCTGCCTGACAAGGCCGTTTCGGAAGCGAGAGAACGCATAAGGGCCGCTTTTGCCGCTGTTGGCCTTGACCTGCCCGGCAAGCGTATCATCGTTAATCTGGCCCCTGCTGACCTGCCCAAAGAGGGCAGCCATTTTGATTTACCGATCGCCCTTGCCTTGATGGTCGAAATTGGCGCTGCGCCGCGCGATGCCGCGACAGGCTTTGCGGTGATGGGAGAGTTGGGGCTTGATGGCTCGATCTTGCCCACAGTCGGGGCATTGCCGAGCGCTGTCGCCGCTAATGCTCAAGGGCTCGGGCTGATCTGCCCGGCCGCCTCTGGACCAGAAGCTGCTTGGGCTGGCGGCGAGGCGCAGATATTAGCGCCCGCCAGCTTGTTGCAACTGGTCAATCATTTCAAAGGCACCCAAGTTTTGTCCCCGCCGGTACCGGGGGATTTATCGGCGCCGCCAGAAGTGGCCGATTTGCGCGATGTCAAAGGTCAGGAAAACGCCAAACGGGCGTTAGAAATTGCCGCTGCCGGGGGCCATAATCTGTTGATGACCGGACCACCCGGTTCGGGCAAATCGATGATGGCTGCGCGCTTGCCGGGGCTTTTGCCGCCGTTGACCCCAGCCGAAATGTTGGATGTCTCGATGATCCAGTCGATGGCTGGGATGATTGAGGGCGGCGTCTTGAGCCGCGCCCGGCCCTTTCGCGCGCCGCATCATTCCGCGTCAATGGCGGCGATGGTTGGCGGCGGGATCAGGGTCAAGCCCGGCGAAGCTTCCCTGGCCCATCACGGGGTTTTATTTCTCGATGAATTACCCGAATTTACCGCGCAAGTTCTCGATAGTTTGCGCCAACCCTTGGAGACCGCCGATGTGGTGATCGCTCGGGCCAATGCTCATGTCCGCTTCCCAGCAGCGTTTCAGCTCATTGCGGCGATGAACCCGTGCCGCTGCGGCTATGGCAAGGCCAGTGGTCATAATTGCGGCAAAGGCCCTAATTGCGAAGCCCATTATCAGTCCCGGGTCTCGGGTCCGTTTCTCGACCGCATGGACCTTGCCATTGAAACCCCGCCGGTGGCAGCCCTTGATCTTGCCGCCCCTGCCACTGGTGAAACCAGTGCTGTTGTCGCCGCGCGGGTTTGTGCCGCACGCGAAGCCCAGACCATGCGCGCCCAAGACTTCGCTAAAGATCGGCCCAAGACCGGCGCGTCCCTAGCCAACACCGCCGCGACCAATGCCAAACTAGCCGATAGCCTGCTCCAAAAAGTTGCCCGACCCGACAATGAAGGAATGGCCCTCTTGGCCCGTGCCGCCGAAAGCCTCCATCTTTCGGCCCGGGCCTATACGAGGTCAATTCGCGTCGCCCGCACTTTAGCTGATCTCGATGGCAGTGACGGCGTGCGCCGGCGCCATATCGCCGAGGCAATTTCCTATCGTCGTCGCGAAGGCCCGCCGCAAGCCGCTGGCTCGTCCTTGACTGCCAGCATGAGCGCTCGCGGATAAGCAAGCGGGGCCGACACCGAGCAGCCAGAATTTCTTAATCACAATTAACCGCGTTTGATTACGATTTTAAAACAGTTGTCGAGGTATAGTCCGACCAACAAGTGGTGGATGACCGAATGAAGCGACAGACGATAGAAATCCTCAATACGTTGAGCGAAATTGTATTGGTCACCGATCACGCGATGCGGGTGACCTTTTGCAACCCTGCCTTTTGCAAAATATTCGGTAAAGCACCCGAAGATTGGCTCGGGCAGATGATTGACCCTGGCGATTATTCCGACAAGGTCAGCGACACCTCCGGGCGGTTCGAAAGTGAAGTCCAACAGGGCCCACAAAAATATTGGATTGAGTGGGAACAATCCATGTTGGACGAAGGCGATCGTGTTTTTGTTGGCCGCGACATCACCCAGCGGCGCGGCAGCGAACAATCCCTCCTCTCCGCACTCGACTCCGCCTCGAAAGCGAGCGAAGCAAAAATGCGCTTTCTCGCCACCATGAGTCATGAAATGCGCACGCCCTTAAATGGCATCCTCGGCATGACCGGGCTGCTGTTGGATTCAGGCCTCGATAGCAATCAACGCGCCTATGCTGATGCGGTTCGCGAATCCGGCTCAGCCCTTTTGGCCTTGATCAATGACATTCTCGACTTTTCCAAAATAGAAGCTGGCGCCCTCGACCTTGAAGAAACCGCCTTTGATCCAAAATCACTGGTCCAAAGTGTGTCGGAATTACTCTCGCCCCGGGCGGCCCATAAAGATCTTGAAATTGCCTCTTATGTTGATCCGTCAGTGCCGGATCGGCTGATCGGTGACGAGGCGCGGTTGCGCCAAGTGTTGTTAAATCTTGCTGGTAATGGGGTCAAATTTACCGAGGATGGCGGCGTCACCATCGAAGTTTATGCAACAAGGTGCGACACCCCTGGCCGGGTCGAAATGCGCATCGATGTCTGTGATAGCGGCGTCGGAATATCCTCGGCCCAACAAGAAGTGATTTTCAACGAATTTGCCCAAGCAGATTCCACCCGCGCGCGCAAATTCGAAGGCACCGGCCTCGGCCTTGCCATCGCCCGGCGCATCGTCCAAGCCATGGGCGGCGACATCACCGTCACCAGTGAAGCCAACGCCGGTAGCGTATTTTCGTTTATGGTTCCTTTGCAGGTTCCAGCCGGTCGCCTTAAGCCCGAGGCAATCCCTCCGGTTACCGATCATGTTGTCGTCGTCACAACCTCGCCAACGCTGAAGAAAATAATCAGCCTGCAACTAAAAGGTGCCAAGGTCGAAAATTTTGACATTGTCGATAATGCTGAAACTGCTCTTTCTTTATTGCGAAGACGGAGTAATAGCGTTCTATTATGTGATCTTCCCTTTGCTGCCCAAAGCGGTGCGAAGTTGGCTAAAGCCGCGTCGCACGCATTGGTATTACTCTCGCCTGTTGCGCGAGGACGCCTCGAAGCATTCCGCCGGTCTGGGTTTCAGGGTTATTTGATTAAGCCGATCCGCCAAGTCAGTCTGCGCGATCGCTTGACTGACAAGACCGCGGCCCCGCGCCAAACCCAACGTCTCGATTCAATGGCCACAGCGCCCGCACCAGGACTCAATAAATTGCGTATTCTCCTAGCTGAAGACAATCAAATCAACGCGGTACTAGCAACTGCGATCATCAAACGCGCGGGCCACCACATTGATGTGGCTGGCAATGGCAAGGAGGCGCTCGAGTCGATGCAAAACGCGCCCTATCACATTGTCCTGATGGATATGCATATGCCAGAAATGGACGGCCTTGAGGCAACCCGCGAAATCCGCAAATTGCCCGGCGATATCGGTAAAACCCCGATCATTGCGCTGACGGCCAATGCAATGAAATCAGATCGGCAAAACTGCCTTGATGCGGGCATGGATGATTTTATCACCAAGCCTTTTGATCCGGCAGACCTTGTCACGCTGATCGAAAAGTGGGCCGCAGGCACCGCCACCGCCGCTTCGGAAGTCAGTGTCCAGACTGGTTAGGCCCGTTTGCTATTGTTGCAATTTTTCAAGTCGTTTTCTAGCGGCGGCGATTAAGATCAATACCGGCACTCCCATCAAGGCGGTCATCAGAAAAAAGTTAGAATAGCCAAACTCATCGACCAACGTGCCCGAATAGCCACCAAAGATTTTTGGAAAGAGGGTCATCAAAGATGTAAAAATCGCATATTGAGTGGCCGTAAACGACATATTGACCAACCCTGCCATGAAGGCGACAAAAGCGGCAGTGGCTAGCCCCGCTGATAAATTATCGGCTGCTATAACCAGATATAACATCGATAGATTGTTGCCGGCACTAGCGAGCATCATGAATAACAGGTTTGTCAGTGCGGACAACAGCGCGCCCAAAAAGAGAATCTTGACCACCCCAAAGCGCAATGATAACAGCCCGCCTAAAAACGCACCAGTGATCGTCATCGCTAAACCAAAGCTTTTAGAGGCCAGTGCAATCTCGGTTTTTGTAAATCCCATGTCCTGATAAAAGACATTTGAGATAACCCCAAGCACAATATCTGAAATGCGATACAGGCCGATCAAGGCCAACAACAACCAAGCGAGTGACGCGCCATAGCGTTTGAAAAAATCCTTAACCGGATCAATATAGGTTGTGGCAACCATTTCTTTATTCACCATCCCAATATTAGCGACCACAAGCGCAATCGCCCTTGCCACGACCAGTGCCGCAATAAGGCGCGCGGTTTGAACGATGAACCCAGCTAGATGCCGGTTGGAAAATAACTCCGTCAATGAGGTCTTTACCATTTTGGCCCCTGCGGCACTAAAATAGAAAGTTGCGATAAAGCCCAACACGGCAAGACCAAATAACAATAAGAGTCGTAAATAATCATTGCTTGAATAAGCAGATGTGTCTTCTCTTTGCGTTGTTGGTTCTGGGATAATCAAAGTCGTCAGAATACCGACAATCATGGCCAATGCCATAATCATATAACTCAACTGCCAAGCACGATAGCTATACACGTCTTCTGTAGAGCCAAAATATTCGGCAAGAAACAAAGCCCCCGCACCGGCCAAAATCATCGCAATTCTATACCCGGCAATATAAGTCGACGATAGCAGCGCTTGCAAATCGATTGGCGCCGACTCAATACGATATGCATCAATCACCACATCCTGGGTGGCTGAGGAAAACCCTAACAACAGCGCCGCCAAAGCCATCAGTAGCATGCCGCCAGGCTCAACTGGGTCGGTTTGCGCCATCCACAAGATGGCAATAATGATCGATATTTGTGACGCAAGCATCCAGCCTCTTCGGCGGCCAAAGCGCGCGGTTAAAAATGGGACCGGGAGTTTATCCACCAGCGGTGCCCAGACAAATTTGAATGAATAGCCAAGCGCCGCCCAGCTAAAAAATGTCACCGTTGAGCGCTCAACGCCGGCCTCTCGGAGCCACAGGCTTAAAGAAGAAAAAATCAGCAGGATCGGGATACCGGCAGAAAACCCCAGAAACAACATCGTAATCACCCGCGGGTGCATGAACGCTTTTATCGATTGTCCCCAGCTTTTATTCGTCGCCTCTAATCCTGCCATTCTTCATCCCTTGTCATAATTGAAAATCAAAAGCCGGTTTCACACCCTAGCCAACACATTGGCCAAAGCTTGGCGCCGGGTCGCTCACGCGCATGGCCCCGATTGAAACCGAGGCGATGACCGGTTGTTGGTTGATCGCTTTGACAATCGCATAGACCCTACAGCCGGGGAGATCATAACGGCGAAATTCCGCCGGCCCCTCTTGCCGCTTCAAGCTCGGGGAGCCGATCACCGCTTCCAGGGTTGAAAGCGGGGCATGAATAAAACTTGCCAGGCTATGGGTAAATGGCGGCTGGTGGAGCGCAGTCTCGGGCAATGGCATCGTCGCTACAGTTGCTGTGCTTGCGACAGATGTCGGGATTGCCCCCAACATCGAGCCGATTTGATCGGTTTGCGCCGCACTTGGCGCTGGCGCTGATCTAGTTGGTGAAGTTTGGGCTGCTGGTGTCGGGCGCTTGGTCGTGCGGCCGAGCATTTCTGGTGTCGCACAAGACCCGGCGATTAAAAACAAACCGGCACTGGCAAGGGCCAACCTGGCCCCAACCCAAGGTGCAAAATCTGGTCTATCGCTCATCGGTTCATCTCCCGCGAAGCTTACCGCTCCTGTGCTTTAAGTCTTTTGGCTTGTCACCGGGCATTGTCTGCCATAAGAGCGGCGGGAAATCCAGCTTCGCTTTGCCAGCTCACTTGAAAGGCCACCCCCATGTCTGAAAGATATGATGTTCTCGGGATCGGGAATGCAATTGTTGACGTTCTTGCCCATGCGGATGAGGCTTTTTTGGCGTCGCACGAGATTCCCAAAGGCGGGATGATCCTGATTGATACCGACAAAGCGACTGCCATTTATGGTGGCATGACCCCGGTCGCCCAAGTCTCCGGCGGCTCCGCGGCCAACACGATTGCCTGCCTCGCCTCGCTGGAAGGGGCAGGCGCCTTTGTCGGCAAGGTGGCTGATGATGCGCTGGGGACTACGTTTCGAACCAGCTTGCGTGATTTGGGGGTCAAATTTGACAGCACCACCACCGACGCCGCCCCCACAGGTCGTTGCCTGATTAATGTCACCCCAGATGCAGAGCGCTCAATGGCGACTTTTATCGGTGCTGCCGCCTTGATTACCGAAGCCGACATGGAACCAGCGCTGATCCAAGGCTCAAAAGTGGTCTATTTTGAGGGCTATCTGTTTGGCTATGACCAAGCGGTCTCCGCCTTCACCCATGCCTGCCAAGAAGCCCACAAGGTCGGTAATAAAACCGCCTTGACCTTGTCTGATGCCGGGCTGGTTGGCGCCTTGCGCGACCAGATGCTGCCTGTGATTACCGACTATGTCGACATTATCTTTGCCAATGAGGCTGAGGCATTGGCGCTGTTTGATGTCACCGACCTGGATCAGGCGGTCGCAGCTTTGCAGGACATATGCTCCTTTGGCGCGATCACCCGGTCTGGCCAAGGATCAATCGTGTTCGGTCCCGAAACAGACCCCGTGGCTGTTCCCGCATACCCGCCAAAGCAATTAGTTGATACAACCGGCGCAGGGGACGCTTATGCGGGGGGTTATCTCTATGGCTTCACCCATGCCATGGCGCTCGACGATTGCGCCCGCCTCGGCAGCCTCTGTGCCACCGAAGTGATCAGTCATATCGGACCACGA
>JAZGEB010000195.1:0-3836 GCA_036478515.1 Parvularculaceae bacterium
CGGGTGCGCTTCTTCCGGGGAAGAACAGGTCTCAAAGGATCGCGGGGATAAGCCGAAAAAATCACCGGAGGAATTGGCAACTTTGTGGTATGAGCGAAAGATCAATGATTTTCTCATCCAAATACCGACCAGTTTGAGCGCATTTGAAACCGAAAAATTATCCCGTCATAATCAGACATTATCAATGCTTGGCCGGGAAGACCTCGTCGCTGCGCCGCCTCATCCCGGCTACCCTCAACAAGTTTGCGCGGCTGGTCCTGGAATCGATCCAATCGACGCAATTATCGAGCGTGCGCGCAAGACCAATATCGTCATCATTAATGAAGCACATGATAATAGCCGCCATCGGGCTTTTATTGAACAGGTGGCCTTGGCGTTACAAGATGAAGGCTACACCCATTTTGCCGCAGAAACCTTCACACATGTTCTTGGCGACTTCCCATTCGGAATGAATGCAAGCCCCGATAAACCCTATATTGCAAATGCCTCAGGGTATTACATATTTGAGCCTGTATTTGGCAGAATGCTCCGTCGGCTGAAAAGTGTTGGTTTTATATTCGTGGCTTATGAAGGCCGGCCAGATCAATATATATTACCCGAAGGTGCGCCGGTAGAAGATTCAATCGCTGAGCGAGAGGAAGCCCAAGCGGTTAATTTGATTGCGAAAATTTTCGGTGAAAACCCGGATACAAAAGTGATTATTCACGTTGGATTTTCCCATGCCAGCGAAGAAGTCATACATGTTAATACACGTTCTATTAAATGGATGGCGGCTCGGCTGAAAGAAAAAACCGGTATCGACCCTCTAACGATCTCGCAGACCCATTGTTCAGGCAATACCGAGACGACGCGGCTTTCCACCGTGCCAACGAAGCTGAATGAAGAAGGCAAAGCGTCTGTTTCGCCAGCGCATTTTGATCTGGCGATAGATCACCCTATCCCAACCTATACTAAAAACCGCCCTGATTGGCGCCGGGCAAATGCGGACGAAGAGGTGTCCGTCCCCAGTTCTTTATTGCCCAAGGATAAACGCGTCATCATTGAGGCGTGGTATGCGGATGAACCATTATATGCGGTCGCGATGGATCGCGTTCTGATTTTCCCAGGCGAAAATATTCCCCTATTATTACCACCCGGAAAATTTCGTCTTGAGGCGCGCACTATTGAGGGCCTTTATGGCCAACCAGAGACGATATGGGTGGAACCGGAAAACCGCACTGGAACTTTGACGAGCAGTGCGGACTGTCTGGGCGCTGATCAGGAGCAATTAAAGCGTGACTTTATCGCGTGGCGCGATCGAATATTAACATCTACAGACGAAGCGCCGAGCGCAGCCCTCGAGAGGTTACGGCTAAAATGGCAAGCGGCAATCACTGAACAGGATAATTTTAATGCGGAAGTGATGCGGCGGGTGGTCGTCGATCAATTCCATCGAATATATCTAAATCCGTCCAGTGCTGAGGCAACTATTGACGCCAGCGCGGCGTGCAAGCGCGGGATAAATATGCTGTTATTCCGGGCCACGGATCAGGCTAATACTCAGTGGCTAAAAAATCAGCTTGATGAAAAAGGCAGCTGGTGGAAAATCTCTGAAGTTGGGGAGAGCATCACCCATGATTTGTGGTTGTTGGTTCAACATGCGGATATGGATCATGATTTTCAACGACGCGTTCTAGCTTTGATGGAACCATTATTGGCGCAAGACGAGATGTCGCCAAGACTGTTTGCTTATCTGTATGACCGTGTTGCCTCAGCAGAAAAAAGACCCCAACGTTTTGGCACGCAAGGCCGCTGTCAGCCAGATGGGGTCTGGCGGCCCAATGAATTGGAAGATGCGGAGAATATTGATCAGATTAGAGAGGATGTGGGGCTAGTGTCGATGAAAGAATATCAAAGCCATTTTAAATCTATCTGCCCGCAACCAAAAAAAGGTTGAGTATGGTCAAGAGCAGAAAGATGCTAACCCGAAAAGACTTCATCCTCGGCGGTTTGGCGGTTGTAGGGTGTTCATCGACGTCACAAAATGACCAATACCTTAGGGCTGATGAATACGCTATTTTGCATGAACTTTGGAACGATGTGAAATGTTGCCAGGGTGACAAATGCCACGCTGTTGTGTTGGATACTTTGACGGTCACGCGTGACAAGGAAAGAGAAATTCCATCAATAAGAAATCAGTCGCTCGATTTATTGAGGGAGAAAGCTAAATTCAACTTTCAACATTCCTTAATTGAGGACTTATATTCTGTGAATAAATCATCTGTCCGGATGGATTCAACTAAAATGGACACGCCATGTGCTACATTTGTTACTGAAAATGAGATGGAGAGAATTTTAAAAAATTACGAAGCGGAAAATGAGTTGAGGCTAAATGTTATAGATCGTATACAAGCCATTAAAGAGGGGCGTACACCGCCAGCCCCAATTATTATTAGAAAAGTTTTTCGATTTTCAAGATTTGCTTTTGACTCTTCTAATCAAGAAGCAATTGGGGTGAGTCAATACTTCTGTGGGCGGCTTTGTGCTGGTGAAGATTTAATTCTTGCACGAAAGAAAAATGCCAAGTGGTACATAGCAGAAAAAATACGACTTTGGTCTAGCTAACCACTGCCCCCGGGCTTGGCGCGCAATCTTGGCAAGGTCAGTCCTTGGATGGTTTTATCCCTTGGCATTGTGTCAGCCTGAATATCTTCGCCTCTGGTGAATAGCGCCGCCGGGCGGCCGCCGGTGCCCTCACTCATCTTGCCGGTATTGATCGCAAGGCCGCTATTTTCAACACCGCGGCGAAAATTTTGTTTGTGTAGGGAGAACCCTAGAATTGCTTCAACTGCGTGCTGTAATTGCAATAGGGTGAAGGTTTTTGGCATCATCTCAAAAATCACCGGGCGGTAGCGCAGTTTGCCGCGCAAGCGACTAATAGCTGTAGCTATAATGCGGCGATGGTCGGATGCCATCAATATGCCTGTTTGAACGAAGCCTTTTGGCTCGACCCTGTTTTGAGGGGGGTGTCCGCGAAACGCTTCCGCGACGAGCCCGGCTTCATACATTAATTCGTAGCGATCAAGCACCCGTTCTTCTTCCCAGCCAAGACCATCAAAGCCAAAGGCGAGGCGCAGACGCGTTGCTCTCGTTTCTTCTTCAGCTGCGTCAGCCGCGACCCAGCGCCACATCGCAGGCAGGATGAATTGCGACAATATGTTTGGCTCGCCGCCGCGCCAGTCCTCCCACGGAAAAAAGTCATACCAGCTTTTCCATGATGTACCCGAATGACTTATCGGTGCGGGTGTTGGCGTGAGGGCGAGATAGCCAACCGAAATAATCCGGGTTTCTGGCGCGCCGCCTGCCAACACCGCTGCCGGGCGTTCACGGCCTTGATCGCCAAAAGTATAGAGTTGCTCGACAAACCCAAGGCTCATATTGGTTTGCCTAGTGACAAAATCGCGCAAGCCAATATCGAAGGTGCGGTGCCTGCCGGGGTCAAATGCGCCATAAGGCAAGGCGTGTTCCGACGTGTCGCTGCGTGTACAGAGCACTTGCGGGGCACAACTGGGCGCGTCGACATCAACCGCTGCAATAACAGCATTGAGGCCAATAACCAGTTGGTTTTGGGGGTCAGGTGACATGAAGGCTCTTAATCGTGGGCGACCTTCATATGGTGATCGGCTTTCTCATTGCAATCAAGCCTTAAACCTTCAGCTCGCCAATTTGGCCGATGCATTCGCCGCGTGGGGGCCCCATCTCATCCAGAGCATCAATCATCCGGCCATCACGGTCGAGCATTTCATCAGCTGCTGCGATCATCATCAAATGGGGATCGGAACAAGGCGCAGCGCGGC
>JAZGEB010000196.1:0-5953 GCA_036478515.1 Parvularculaceae bacterium
CCTATAAGGGCAACAAGTTCAACCGCCCGATGGTTGATGCCCCGGTCGGCAAAGGCGGCTATGGTGCGGTATCTGTCGTCGCCCGGTTTGATAGTATTGATTTACAAGACAGCTTGTATGTCGGAAAGCTAGACACAACAATACTCGGGGTCGATTGGTGGCCTACCCACAATACCCGCGCCAGCCTCAATTTTTTTGATGCTAATGCGACCAATGGGACGGCTGATAGTGCCTCTGGTGTTGTCCTCCGGGCTCAGTTTGATTTTTAAAATCAGCTTCTAGCTGGATATTTGTCGCGTTGACGAAAACTCGATATTGAACACGAAAACGCTAAGGGTCGATCCCAATCATGAAACTAAGTGCAAAATCCAGATTTACCACGATCATGGTGGCGACCGCCTCAATCGCCATGACCCTAGTTGGGGCCATCGCTTGGTTTGAAGCCCGGCATTCCCTAAAAGAGGCTGAGTTTACCCACCTCACCAGTGTCCGTGTCGCCAAGAGCCGCCAGGTCGAAGAGTATTTCCAAATGATGCGCGATCAATTGAGCTTGATGTCGGCAGACAAAACGGTGATTTCAGCGATGGTCCAGATCAGCCGTGGCTACCGAAGGCTCGGTGAAAAAGCTGTGCCACAAAATTATGATGATGCAATCAAAACATACTACACTGGTCATTTTCTACCGAAGCTGGCGGTGAATGCGGCTGGCGGGGTGCCGGAATTTGCAGCGTTCAAACCAACAAGCCAATCCGGCCGATATCTACAATATCATTATCTGACCGATAAGCCCGAAGCGACAGAGGCGACAGAACAAAATGGCTTGGCTGATGCTGGCGACGGCTCCGAATATAGTCGTTTCCATGCGGATTATCACAAGGGTTTTCGCGACTTTTTGATTAGGTTTGGCTATTACGATGTATTCTTGATAGATTTTGACACCGGGGAGATCGTTTATAGCGTAGCCAAAGAAGTCGATTATGGGACCAACCTTCTAACCGGGCCCTATCGAAATTCTGGCTTGGCTGATGTCGTTCGAAGCGTGCGGCGCGATCCGGTTCGTAATCATGTTAAGATTGTCGATTTTGCGCCTTATGCACCATCCTATAATGAGCCAGCATCATTTGTCGCCACCCCAATTTACAATGGTCAGCATATTGTTGGCATTCTGGCGTTTCAGATACCGGTCGATAAAATTCAAAATATTATGACCAGCAACCGCAATTGGCGCAAAGAAGGGATGGGCGAGTCCGGTGAGACTTATATCGTCGGCAATGATTATTTGATGCGCTCGGATTCGAGGTTTCTACTCGAAACCAAAAAAGAGTATTTTCAATATATCCGTGACCAAGGGTTAAACGCTGAAATCATCAGCTTGATTGACCGGCTCAATACAACCATCTTGCTGCAACCGGTGAAAACTGAAGGCGCGCGCGCCGCATTAAGCGGCAATGAAGGATACATGCTGGCGACAGATTATCGCGGCGTGAATGTCTTATCGACCTATGGTCGATTGAACATTGAGGGTCTCAATTGGGGTATAATCTCAGAAATAAATCAGGACGAGGCCTTCTCCCCGATTGGGCGGTTATTGCAGCGCATCCTAATCTCGACCGCTGTGTTCATACCCATCGTCGCTTATTTGTCTTTCTGGTTGTCGCAACAATTTTTACGACCGGTACAGAGCTTTGTCGAAACCGCAAGGCAGATGCGTCGTAAATATGCCTCGAATGATCATGACGCAGCGGATGCCTTGCATTTCATCCCCAAGGGGGCGTCAGAATATCAAAAATTAGGCGCCGAAATGAACCACATTATCGCCAAAGTGCGTGAAGATATGGTCGAGACGCGGCAAGAAAAAAAGGCCTTTATGGACCTTGCGACATCAGCCCTACCTCTTTCCGTCGCAGAACGATTAAGAAGTGGTGAGAACAACATCTTCGACCGAACGAAGTCAGCCGCTGTGATTTTTGTTCAAATAACCAATTTTCAATCCGTGCATGAAGATGATTTAGCCAAAACCATGTCGTTGCAAAAAGACCTCGATCATAAAGCATTAGGCGCTGCTCAGGAATTTGGCATTGATCTGTTTCCACAAATGGGCATGGAGTTGGTTGGCATTTGCGGCTTGACCATGCCTTATCTTAATCCGTTTGAACGGATAATGAATTTTGCTGATACTTTATTTGGCTTCATCGAAGAGTTTAATGCACAAACTGGCGCCCAACTCCATTTGAGCATCGGCATTGATGTCGGACCTTTATATGGCGGTTTGCAAAAAGGCGGTGTGCTGGATTATGATGTTTTGGGCG
Organism: Parvularculaceae bacterium; assembly: GCA_036478515.1. Lineage (GTDB taxonomy): Bacteria > Pseudomonadota > Alphaproteobacteria > Caulobacterales > Parvularculaceae > CALLVA01. The sequence goes on from JAZGEB010000196.1 coordinate 2,310, forward strand.
ATCCGATTTATATCGCCCGGGAAGTTGGTTATACCGGTCCGGCCAATAGTTTAAGCCTTTCAGATGGCGCGGCAAAAATGTGTCAACAACTTGATCTCCAATATGAGCTAAGCAAATTGGACGAACCAGCTGTGGTAGATGAACGGGTTATCCCAGTGTGGACGGTTTTTCGTAATAGCCCCCCTTACAGGCGACTTGAGAGGGATTAACCACATGTTTTCAAATTTACCAACGAACGTCGTCGCCTGGGCCGTGTTGTTAATGATTGCCACCCCTTTGGTGACTATATTTTTGGGGGAAACGATAGATCGCCTGCGCAGCCGTGAAAGCGCCTATACGAAGTTCTTTGAGATTGTCAGAGCCCTTCTTCTGCCGGTCATTGTCGCGGTTATCTTAGCGAAGTTTCTTTTTCACCAAGATGAAATTCTGGCCAACGCCGAAAATAATAACAATGCTGGTTTGATTTATCGTCTCATCATATCGACATTTTACGTGACCCTCGGATATGCCGCCTTTGTTTTTCTCGGCGCTGTCAAACGCGAAGAAAACCCCAAAGCATGGGAAAACCGCATTCCCGGATTGTTTATAGCGATCCTGACAATTATGATTTTTGTCGTGCCGGTGTTGTTTTTGCTTAATGCTTGGGGGGTGAAGGTCGGTAATTTTGCAAAATTTGCCTCGATTGCCGTCGCCGCCACCGCCTTTGCCTTGCAGGATGCATTATCAAGTATCACCAAAGGATTTTTGCTTGTGCTGGACAAACCCTTTGAGGTCGGTGATTGGATTGAAGTGGATGGGGTCAAAGGCCAAGTGACGGATATTAGCTGGCGCAGTACAAGATTGCGGGTCAGTGGCAATGATGTCGTGGTCATCCCCAACCTCATCATCTCCGATAATTCGGTGTATAATTATACAGCGGAAGATATATCGTACCGGGATGAGTTGACATTAGGATTTTCATATGGCGACCCGCCAAACAAAGTGAAGCAAATCATGATGGACGTCTTGCAAGACTGTCCGGATGTAATGAAGCTTCCGGCACCGCGCATCTTTACAGTCTCTTATGATGATTTTTCAATCGGCTATAAACTCTATTATTACGTGAAAGTCTATGCCAGCGCGATGGATCAGGAGCGCATTCGCGACGATATAATGAGCCGCGTTTGGTATGCTGCAGACCGCGGCGGACTTTCTATACCCTTCCCGATTAATGTTGAGGGCCCGCCAGCTGTGTTCGAGCCAGATTTGTCAAAAATTCAAAAAGGAGTTTATGAGTTTTTGAGCCAAAACCGCTATTTTTCTTCGCTCTCAAAAGAGACCTTAACTGAATTAGCCGCCAACTCACAAATTACCCCCTTTGCGATTGGCGAAACAATTTTCAAGGAAGGTGAAATTTCGGCGTCGGTCGGTCTCATCCGCAAGGGAGAGATTTTGCTGTACAATAATGACGCCCCAAAAGCTGCTGATGTCGAACATGCGCGACCAGATGATTTGGTCAATGAGATTGCCCTCCTCGGGCGTCGCGCCAGCCCGGTTGCGGCCCGCGCAACAGAGGACACAGAACTGTTAATTTTCACCCTTGAGCAGTTAAACCCGATTATCGAACAGAACCCAAAATTTGCCCGGCGGCTAAACGCCTTCATCGAAATGCGGTTGATGCAGGTCAAACAAAGGCGGGCATCATGATGGCGCGAAAATGGGTCACCCTCAATATTGCGTTGCTGTGCTTATGCTTGGCCGGATGCGACCAAGACAAGGAAGGCTTCAGAACCGGACGCTTGAATAATGATATCGACACAATCCGCAACTTTACCATTGATCCCCCCCCGGCAATAGAAATCCCTGTTCCAAAATTGAGAGCGCCTGACGATCCACTGCGCCTCCGGTTGCACCATATCGATCCGATAACGCTCGCCGATGCCATTTTTTACATTGATGGGAGCGACACAATCTCCCCGGTGACGCAGTGGGTCTATGAAGAATTTAACGATGAAGGATTTATCGGCACCTTCCGCATGAACCAATCCTCAACTGGAACCGGAATGAAAGCCTTATGTCGCGGCGAGGCCATCGATCTGGTTAATGCCAGCCGCAGGATGAAGGCCAGCGAGCGGGCAATTTGTGACGCCAATAATATAGAACCCGTACATATCAAAATCGGCTACGATCCCTTTGTCTTGATTACGCATGCAGACAATGATTGGTTGACCCAAATTAGCCGGGCCCAGCTTGGGCAAGTGTTCAAAAGCAATCAGTGGCGACAGATAAACCCAAACTACCCCGACCGCCCGCTAACTTTTTATGTCCGTGGCAAGACCAGTGGCTCGATGGATGCGATGACCGAATTTGTCTATGGCGATAAGACGGCCCCGTTCATTCGAGAGGTTGAGAATGGGCATTTCTATGATTATGAATTGGAGCTGACCCGTGACCTCGCCGAAGACCCCAATGGCATTGGCTTTGCCAGTTTTGGCAAGCTGGCTATCTTAAAACAATTGAAGGTCAAGATCATTCCAATCGACAAGGCGCGGCCGGTGACGTCCGGCGCGCTCTATCCGATAAATCGGTCGCTTTATATCGTCACCAGCAAAGAGGCCCTGAAAAAAACCGTCGTTCAGACCTTCATTGCGCATTATTTAAACCGGGCGCATGAGGCGATGCCGCCTTTGGGTTTTGCCCCCCTTGAAGGCCGTGAAGCGCGCCGGGAACGGCTGAAGTTCATTGCCAATTTAACTGCCCTCGACGCGGACAATGTCACTGTTTCAACCAACGACTAACGGCCATTTTGACGCCGAGCTGTAAAATCCACCACCAGCGTGACATTGCCTCTGTCCCTGCCCTCAAACCCCGCTATATAGTAGATCACCAACCAAAAGCGAGAGTACAGTCCCCGATGCCAGACCTGAATGATAGCGCCGATTTTGCAAAAGCCCCAGACACAACAGTTTCGGCCAAGAAGGTGTTTGGCGTGGCGCTTGATTTTGCTGTCCCGGCATTTTCCAAAGCAAATGAACATGTGCCCGCGATTGATGAAACCTATCGCTTCGATCCGGAGACGACGCTCTCGATCCTAGCCGGCTTTGCCCATAATCGACGGGTGATGGTGCAGGGCTATCATGGCACTGGTAAATCAACCCATATTGAGCAAGTTGCCGCGCGGTTAAACTGGCCTTGTGTCCGGGTCAATCTCGACAGCCATATAAGTCGCATCGACTTGATCGGCAAAGACGCGATTGTGGTTGAAGATGGTCAGCAAATCACCGCCTTTAAAGAAGGCATACTGCCGTGGGCGTTTCAGCGACCCGTCGCTTTGGTGTTCGACGAGTATGACGCCGGACGACCGGATGTCATGTTTGTAATCCAGCGGGTGTTGGAAGCTGATGGTCGGCTGACCTTGCTCGACCAGAATAAAGTGCTAACGCCAAACCCCTATTTTCGTCTCTTCGCCACCACCAATACAATCGGTCTTGGCGACACCACGGGGCTGTATCACGGCACCCAGCAGATCAACCAAGGTCAGATGGATCGCTGGTCAATAGTTACCACCCTGAATTATTTAGCCCATGACGAAGAAGAAGCAATCGTCTTGGCAAAACTACCTACCTATCAGAAAAAAGACGGCAAAAAAACAATCGGCGCCATGG
>JAZGEB010000197.1:0-4751 GCA_036478515.1 Parvularculaceae bacterium
GAAATGCAGCGGGCGGTAACCAAGGGTGTTTTCCACAAGAACACTGTCTCTCGGAAAATCTCCCGGCTGGCAAAAAGGGTCAAGGCGCTTTCAGCTTAATCCCTGTTTTCTCGTTAAACACTCTGCACACCGAACAACCCGCCCCTGGCGGGTTTTTTTGTGCTTTCTCTGGGCTTAAATTTTTAGATGTGACCCTTGGTGTTATGTTATCGCAGGGTTATAAAAAAATGGTTTTCTTGAGTGACGCATAGCTGCAACAAGTTTCGTATTTCGTTCTCCTAGCTGGGCTTGGTCAAATTAGAACAATACCGAGAAATAAAAAAAACTGTTGCGAGTATTTTTGAGACGTGAGCGCTAATTCGCTGTTTTAATTAGTGTCAACAAAAGATCAGCGACTCAAAAAAAATATAATCGCATTTCGATGCCCAATTCGGCTTGCTAATCCAGTCATAATTAATAAAACTATCCACACGACATATGACAGCGGAATACATCAGTTGGTTGCAAGCTAAGGTTAGGCCGAGAGGTTGAATTTTAGGAGACAAAACTTAACATGTATTCCCCAGGGCGTTAGGGTTCCTTGGTGTTATCGGTCGAAAAGACATTGTTGCTAGGGGATTAGCGGGAAGCAGCGATGTTAGTGCAGGGCAGTTTGAAAGACAGTTAGTTTTTCCAGGATGCGCAAAGTTGGTCTTTTTTTAAGGCCAACTGCCAATGGGTCTGCGACGAGTTTCGTTCGCGGTAGGGCCCTTCGTGCGCGCGACCTGTCCGCTTTTGCGCGTCAGTTGTGTAGTATTGCAAGCTTGCCCATTTGGGTGAGCGGTTAACATATTAAAACAAGTGGATCCGCTATAATGCGCTTTGATATTACGTCTCCTAATTATTCTCCATGCCTGATAAAGCCAAATCAAATTTGTACATTCCCTGAACTGGACCTTTAAGGCCGTTCATAAGAGGCGCGCTGCTTATCGCGTCTGACGACTATCGACATTCCGACCTGACCAAAAGTTGCGATTGCAACTAACGCTAGGCTTGTACCCAAAGGACTAAAGACCAATGCCCAATCTCACCGAAGACCATTATTCCCGCTTTGATATATATAAAGGCGCCCTGCGTTCAACCATTGGCGAGGTTCCATACAATGCTTGGCTTGCTGATCTGTCGCTTCATGAGATGGAGCAAGGAGATGTATTGATCGGCGCGCCGTCAGACTTTTTTGCCCAACAAATCACCCAGCGTTATCGGGTCCCAATGCATAGCATTTGGCAACAAGAAATGGGCTTCTCAGCGAAACTCACCGTTCGGGGCCGAAATAAAATTGAAAAACCCAGCACCCGCTTTGTTGAGAAGGCAAATGCAGCGGCTCCTCGACAAAACATCGAGCTAAAACCGGCCAAGCCGACCACACCGACCCAACGACGCGCGGCGCCAAAGCCGACAACCAAGCAAGTCACCCGTAACGGAGCGGCCCCTCGACTGACGGCCGATACGATATCTTCAAAACCCACTCGTAAAGGAGACAAACAGATGGACGGTTCAATTGGCCTACCGATGCATAACATCGCAGTCGACTTGAATGATGCGCATACGTTTTCTAGCTTTGCCATTAGCGATAGCAATCGGATGGCGTTCCGGGCGTCGCAAACACTCGCTGATGGCGCTGAAGAATCGCTGATTTATTTGTTCGGCAAAACCGGTATCGGCAAAACCCATTTGTTAAGCGCCATCGGCCATACATGGTTGAGCCGTCGGCCCGATGACAATGTGATGTATGTGACCCATGACAATTTGCTCAATGGGTATGTTTCGGCGGTAATGTCACGCAGCGTCCCGGAATTGCGCGCTTATCTTGATAAAATCGATGTCTTGCTGGTCGATGACATACATATGCTTCGGGGTCGCAAATCGACTCAAGAAGAATTATTGCTCCTGATTGATCGGTTGATCCAACGGGGCAAAAAAATCGTAATTACCGGTGGACTTGAGCCAAACATATTGTCTGAAACGGGACTGTGCCAGCGCTTCACAGATCGCTTAGCTGGCGGCATTTGTGTTGGCATTGGCAAACCAGATACGCAATTGCGGCTGGCGATTGCAACATCGATGGCGGATCGCTGGGCTGCGAGCGGCGAAGATCGGATGCCTGAGCGCCATATCGAAACTGTGGCGCTGCGCTGTGATCGGTCCGTTCGTGAATTGCAAGGCTGCATGCGCAACTTACGATTTTACTTAAATACGCCCAGGTCTGAGGCGTTCACTGATCAACAAATTGAAGACCTCATCTCGTTCCATATTAATTACCGTCAGAAAAATATCACCATGGAGATTATCATCACGGCAGTATCCGATCTGTTCGGTGTTAGCATGGGAGATATCAGAGGAAAAAGACGACCGCAGCGGATCGTCCGAGCCCGCCATGCGATCAATTTGCTGGCCCGCAAACTAACCAAAACATCCCTCAAAGCAATTGGTGCGGCCATGAGCCGGGATCACACAACCGTCATGGCGAGCGTAAGGCGGGCCGAAGCCTTGGCCGAATCAGACGAGGATTTTGCTGACAAAATCAGTATTCTACTCGAAGAGCTTACCTAGGCTCAGGTGTAGAACGGATTTTATGGCAAGACATTGGCAAAACGCCTAAATGACTCGCAATTGAGGACCGGACACGGCTATAGTCGGCGTCCGGTTTCGCCTGTCTTGGGTGGGTAGATACTGGGATATGATGAGCGCGACTGAGCAGGGAAGAATGCCATGAAGGTGACAATTGAACGGGCGACTTTTTTAAAGGCGCTGAGCCATGTGCAGAGTGTCGTTGAACGGCGGAATACAATTCCGATATTGTCGAATGTGATGATGCAAGCCGAAGGTGGCTCGCTTGGGTTGACCGCAACCGATCTCGATATTGAAATTGCCGAGCGGGCCCCGGCAGATGTTGCCAGTCCCGGTGCCATCACCGCTTCGGCCCTGACCTTGTATGAAATCGTCCGTCGACTGCCCGAAGGCGCGCAAATTCGCCTCGACAATACGGATGATGCTGGGCGCTTGAAGCTATCAGCGGGCAAATCTGAATTTTCACTTGCAGCATTGCCCGACCAGGATTTCCCGACCTTGACCACTGAAGAAGGCGGTACCAGATTCACTATTAGCGCTGATGAGCTAAAGCGCCTGATCGACAAGACCCGCTTTGCGATGTCGATGGAAGAGACCCGCTATTACCTCAACGGTGTTTATCTTCATGCGGTCAAAGAAGGCACACCAGCTTTGCGCGCTGTGGCGACCGATGGTCACCGCTTGGCCCGCCTCGATGCGGCACTCCCCGATGGCGCAGGCGATATGCCATCGGTGATCGTCCCGCGTAAAACCATTACCGAGTTGCACAGATTACTCGATGGCAGTTCAGAAACCGTCGATGTCACGGTCTCTGAAACAAGAATAAGATTTGGCTATGGTGACGCGGTGCTGACATCCAAACTGATCGATGGCACGTTCCCGGATTATGCAAGGGTGATCCCTGAGGGCAATGATCGAGAATTGAAGCTCGACAAGACTGATTTTAAAAATGCCGTTGACCGTGTCGCCACTGTGTCGGCAGACAAAACCCGCTCGATCAAGCTTGAACTTGAAAATGACAAGTTGAAACTGATGGTCAACAATCCGGAGGCAGGCAGCGCCTTGGAAGAATTATCCGTTGATTATGGATCGGACGCGCTGGAAATTGGTTTTAATGCTAGATATTTGCTTGATGTTGCGCAGCAAATAGAGGGCGAGACCGCGACCTTCATGTTCGCCGACCCTTCTTCGCCAACCATTATTCTCGACGATGCCGATAAAGATGCGTTATTCGTGCTGATGCCATTGCGGGTGTGATAATTAACGTGTCGAACAGGCTTTTCTTTTCTGGAAACTCTCTCATCCTGTGGTGTAAAGCGCAAACGCGCCTCGCTGGACGAGGGGGCTTGAGCAATATTTAAGGCAGGAGGCGGGTATATCTCTCTTGCGTATACGTCATATTGGTCTGACAGATTTTCGCTCCTATACGCAGCTGGAGTTACCCCTATCGGGCAAGCCAGTTGTCTTGACCGGGCAAAATGGCGCCGGCAAGACCAATCTTCTTGAAGCCATATCGATGTTTTCGGCAGGCCGGGGGATGCGCCATGCACGGCTCAACGAAGTCGTGCGCCAAGATGGTCCAGGCGGCTGGGCTGTACGGATGCAATTGGCCGCAGGGGATGATCTGGCATTGCACAATGATCTTGGGGTCGGTGTCCATGCTGGAAGCGATAAACGTCTTGTGCGGATTGATGGCGCCCCTGCAAAGCCGGGTGATTTGCTTGATTATTTGAATTTTTTGTGGCTCACGCCAGCGCAAGACCGGTTATTTATGGACAGTCCTTCGGAGCGGCGAAAATTTCTTGATCGTATGGTGCTGGCTCATGACAAAACTCATGGCCGGCAGGTGCGTGATTATGAAAATGCGATGCGCCAGCGGCAAAAATTATTTGAGCAAGGCCAGTTCGATGAAGCGTGGTTGTCAGGGTTGGAAGCCCGCATGGCGCAAACCGGCGTGGCCATTGCAGCAGCGCGCCGGGAGATGGCCGGGCGGCTTGCCGCCGGCATTGAGCGGATTGCGCAAAGCGTCTTTCCGGTGGCGGAAATTTCCCTTGATGGCGCGTTAGAACAAGCGCTCGGCGATCAGAGCGCTGGCGCAGCAGAAGAAGCGTTTGAGGCCCGTCTAAAGGCCGGTCGCCGCC
>JAZGEB010000198.1:0-2307 GCA_036478515.1 Parvularculaceae bacterium
ATGAAACTCAGCGTCGCTTTGTTTGGCTGATAGGCCTTGGGTGAGGCCGCGCGAGAAGCTGGCGATCATACCATGATTATCGCTCAACTTACCATTTGCCACATCGCGGCTATAGCCCCCCGATAGCGCCACGACTTTTAGCACCCGAGGATGAGTAATACAGTCTTTGTAAAAATTACCATTGTCGGGCAATGTCAGTTTAAGCATCACTTGGCTGCCCTCAGGCATTTTATCAAGGTGGTGCAACAAGGCGGTTCTCAACATCTCTTCACAAGCTGATTTATCAGCGCTGTGAATATCAATTTCAGGCTCCAAAATTGGCATGAGACCTGCGGCGAGGATTTGTTTTCCAACCGCAAATTGCTGCGCGACGATGTCATCAATGCCCTCTTTATTGGCCAATTTAATCACCGATCGCATCTTAGTGCCAAAGACATTTTTCGCTTTGGCATTTTTCAATACTGCTTCTAGCCCCGGTATGTCTTTCATCAACTGAACGCCGTTGGCTTCCGCCTCTAGGCCTTTATCGATCTTCAAAAAGGGGACAACTTGCTTTGTCGCCCATAAAAATTCGCTACTCGGTATGCCTTCCATTTCGCGGTTCAGGGTATCTTCAAATAAAATCGCGCCAAGCACCCGTTTGCCATTAAATGCAGCATCATTAACAATCCGTGTGCGCATGGCATGGACCATATCGAACATTTCAGCGTCATTGGCATACTCATCCTCAGACACCTCATAGGCCTTGAGGGCTTTTGGCGTTGAGCCGCCGCTCTGATCTAAGGCCGCAATGAAGCCATTGGTCACGGTAATTTTTTTCAATTGGTCGTCAAATACAGACATGTTGGTTCTCTCTCTTGAAATTTTCTCTTTAATTTTTACGCAAAGCTTCAACGCCCGGTAGAATTTTGCCTTCCATCCATTCAAGGAATGCGCCACCTGCGGTCGATATATAGGTGAAATTTTCCGCAGCGCCAGCCTGATTTAACGCCGCAACCGTATCGCCGCCGCCGGCGACAGCCACAAGGCTGCCTTTCGCCGCTAGCTTACCCGCAAAACGGGCCGCTTCGACGGTGGCGGTATCAAATGGCTTGGTTTCAAAAGCGCCCAACGGCCCATTCCAAACTAAGGTTTTCATCGCTTCGAGCTTTTCGGCGATATAATCCACCGTTTCTGGACCAAGATCGAGGATCATCTCATCCGCCTTGGTGCCATCCGCAGCGCGGACATGATGCTCGGCATGTTGTTTAAACTCTTTAGCCACGACCACATCGCGCGGCAGCACAATCTCGCAGCCTTGACGCCCGGCTTTGGCCATGATCTCGCGGGCGGTGTCCGCCAAGGCGGGCTCAGCCAGAGATTTGCCCACCGGCAACCCCATCGCAATCATAAATGTATTGGCCATGCCGCCGCCAACCACCAAGACATCCGCCTTGTCGATCAGATTGGTTAGAACATCCAGCTTAGACGATACTTTGGCCCCGCCAACCACGGCCATCATCGGCCGTTTTGGATTGGCCAAGGCAGAATTTAGATAATCCAGTTCCCGCTCCATCGCCCGGCCTGCCGCCGAGGGCAATAAAGCAGCTATGCCAGCGGTCGAGCCATGAGCCCGGTGGGCTGCGGAGAACGCGTCATTGACGAAGAAATCGCCATTACTGGCTAGAGATTTAGCAAAGCCCGGATCGTTGTTTTCTTCGCCAGCATGAAACCGCGTATTCTCCAGCAATAAGATGTCGCCATCCTTCATCACGTCAACCGCCTCATTAGCGAAGACACCGACGCAATCACCGGCAAAGGCGACATCCTTGTCGAGTAATTCAGATAAGGCTCGGGTCACTGGTTGCAGTGACATGGGCTTATGATAAGTGCCTTTGGGACGGCCAAAATGTGACAGCAAAATTACTTTTGCTTTATTGTCGCTCAGTTCACGGATGGTCGGTAGCGCTCGCTCCAACCTCGTCACATCGCTGATTTTTCCATTCTCCATCGGCACATTGAAATCAACCCGCACCAAAACGCGTTTACCCGCCACGTCCAAATCATCAAGTGTATTGAAACTCATCAACCTATGCCTTTAAAAATTGCAGAAAGAATAAAACCGGCGCCAAAAGTGAGCGCTGGGACGAGCAGAAAAACACTGAGCACGCCGCCAGTTGCGACCAGAATTGCGCGCAAGTCAGCGCGCTTTCGCCTCAGCACTTTTTTATTGAACCCCTTCATGCCCCGACGTAACTCCGCAACCGGGCGAACCATCAGTGCGGCCATAAAACTTAACGTCCCCAGCCCCACCGTGGGCCAAAATGG
>JAZGEB010000199.1:0-5949 GCA_036478515.1 Parvularculaceae bacterium
AGCGTTACCGGGCCGTCTTTTAGTGGATAGGTCGCATTCCAGGAATATGGTTTAGCAAGGGGGATTTGGTTGCCGCTTGTGGCGAGTTTAATCCCGCTGACATCAACCTTGGTGACGCCCCCTGAGACAACGCCGCCGGACCATTCTGAGCCCAACACCAATTTGCGTAGTTTGTCGCGGGCCTCGTCATTTGGTGCAGTACCAGTGATGACTGCTTTTTGGCCATTCATTTTGATATCGGCCCAGCCAAATTCGTTAGAGGCGGTTTTGTCGTCGGCGATCCGTTGGAGCTTATTTTCAAGCGCCACGGATGATTCAGATTTGATAATCCCCGCGTAGAAACCAAGATATCCAAGCACTACCAGACAGATCAGGCCGACAATGAATTTTGCTATTCCTGACATGATTGCATTCCTTTATAAATAGCTCATGAAAAATGCCCTCAAGGGAACGATTCCACTCTCCATTTATTAGATTGTTGAGATTCTCTCCATGAAAGCAAGCAGTTTGCCTGTTTTTTCGCTCTTCACCTCCCTCAAGGGCCACTTTTACAACCGACGGGATTAAATTGACTGCGTCTGGCTATTGCCCCTTGTTTTTGCCCGCCCTAGGGTGCCGCCAAGATGCTAGTAATTTCGGGGTATCCCCCATATCCCACGCAACCTAAAGGACATCCATCATGGCTGAGGCTTACATTTTCGATGCAGTGCGAACCCCGCGTGGCAAAGGCAAGCCAGACGGATCTTTGCACGAAATTTCACCGGTCCAGCTCGGGGCTCAAGTTCTCAATGCGATTGTCGAGCGCAATAATATTACCGATGAAAATGGCCCCGATGATGCGATCTTTGGCTGCGTTATGCCGGTCGGTGAACAAGGCTCGAACATTACCCGGACCGCTGTTTTGATGTCCAATCTGCCGGAGACCACGGCGGGGGTACACGTCAACCGGTTTTGCGCTTCGGCGCTTGAAGCCACTAATATGGCGGCGGCAAAAGTAATGACCGGCGAGGCTGACCTGACTTTGGCCGGCGGTATTGAATCAATGTCGCGGGTGCCGATGGGCTCAGATGGCGGCGCGATGGTTACCGATCCGGATGTCATCTTTAAAAATTACATCGTCCCGCAAGGCATTTCAGCGGATATTATTGCCACCAAATATGGCATTACCCGCGATGATGCTGACACCTATGCAGTGGAAAGCCACAAGCGCGCGATTAGGAGCTGGGACCGCGGCGACTTCAACAATCAGATTATCCCGGTTAAAGACGTGATTGGGCTCACCGTTTTGGAGCGGGACGAGACGCTGCGCCCCAAGGCAGACATGCAATCAATGGGCGGTCTTGGCCCTGCATTTCTCGGTCTTGGCGAAATGATGCCGGGCTTCGACAAAGTGGCTTTGCAAAAATATCCTGAGCTGGAAAAAATCGAGCACATTCATACTGCGGGTAATTCTTCGGGTATTGTTGACGGCGCGGCGGCGATATTGATCGGCTCCAAAGAAGCGGGCGAAAAACTTGGCATCAAACCCCGGGCGCGGATCCGCGCCATGGCCTCATGCGGCTCAGAGCCAACGATCATGCTGACCGGTCCAGAATTCGTTACCGAAAAAGTGCTGGCCCGCTCGGGCATGACAAAATCTGACATTGATCTGTGGGAATTGAACGAAGCCTTCGCCTCGGTAGTACTGCGCTATATGCAGGCAATGGACATTGATCATAGCGAGATTAACGTCAATGGCGGCGCTATTGCCATGGGTCACCCAATGGGCGCAACCGGGGCGATGATCCTAGGCACAGCGCTGGGCGAGATGGAACGCAACAACAAAGAAACCGGTCTCGTGACGCTTTGCATTGGCGGCGGCATGGGCACTGCGACAGTTATTGAGCGGGTATAACGCCTCGTCCTTCGAGGCTCGCTTGCAGCCGAGCGCCTCACCGATGAGGGTTAGCGGCAACAAATTAAGAGAGATCAAACAATGAGCTATAAAACATTCACCTTCGAGATCGACAAAGACGGTATTGCGCTGATGACCATCGACTTGCCCGGGCAATCGATGAATGTCTGGAACCAGGATTTAATCAAAGACTATATCAAAGCGGTCGATGAGTTTTGCACTAATGATGACATTAAAGGCATGGTTATCACGTCGGGCAAATCGAGCGGGTTTCTTGCCGGGGCTGATTTGCGGATGCTCGGCACGATGCCAGAGGATGCGAGCGCCAAAGATATTTTTGACGAGAATTTCAAACTGCAAACTGCAATTCGTAAGATGGAAACCACAGGCAAAACCGCCAAGGAGCTGACCAAGGGACTTGCCCATGGCAAACCGGTGGCTTGCGCCTTAAATGGGCTGGCACTTGGCGGTGGGATGGAACTGGCCTTGGCCTGCCATTACCGCGTGGTTACCGATGGAAAATTCCAGATGGGCCAGCCAGAAGTGCAAGTTGGCTTGATCCCCGGTGCGGGCGGTACGCAGCGGACATTGCGTCTGGCCGGCGTCCAGAATGCCTTGCAAATTTGCTCTTTAGGCAAACCAATGGATGCCAAAACGGCGTTGTCTCAAGGGTTGATCCATGAGATCGCCCCGGCGGGAGATCTTGTTGCTAATGCCAAGGCTTGGGTCAAAGCCAATCCCAAATCCAATGCGCCGTGGGACAAAAAGGGTTTCCGTATTCCTGGCGGCTCTGGCGCAATGGACCCGCGCGTGGTGCCGATTTTTGCTGGTTCTGCGGCAATGGCGCAAGGCGCGACCCGGCATAATTATCCGGCGGTGCAGCGTATTCTTTCGGCGATCTATGAAGGCTCGATTGTGCCGATAGATACTGGCCTGCGCATTGAATCAAAATATTTCACCCAATGCCTGATGGAACCGCAAGCGCGCAACATGATCCGCACCCTGTTTGTGAATAAGCAAGCGGCGGAAAAAGGCGCGGACCGGCCCAAATCTGTCGGCAAGATCGAGCTGAAGAAAATCGGTGTCCTCGGCGCTGGCATGATGGGCGCTGGCATTGCTTACGTCACCGCCAGAGCTGGCATGGATGTAGTGCTGCTTGATCGCGATGTTGAAGCAGCGGAAAAAGGCAAAGCCTATTCGGTTAAGCTCAACGAAAAAGGGATTTCCAGAGGCAAGCTGACCAAAGAAAAATCCGATGCGATGCTGGCCAAGATTAAAACCACCGCTGATTATAATGATCTAAAAGATGTCGATTTAATTATTGAGGCGGTGTTTGAAGACCCGGGTGTCAAAAAAGATGTGATTGAAAAGACCGAAGCAGTGATCGGCAAGAATGTCGTCTTTGCGTCCAACACTTCGACCATCCCGATTACTAATCTGGCGAAAAATTCTTCGCGTCCCGATCAATTTATTGGCATCCACTTTTTCTCGCCGGTCGATAAAATGCCGCTGGTTGAAATCATTCCCGGTGATGCATCTGGCGACCTACCACTCGCCGCGGCGCTTGATTATGTCGGCAAAATCAAAAAGACCCCAATCGTCGTATCAGATACGCGCGGATTTTATTGTAACTCAGTGGTCATGCCCTATCTCAATGAAGCGATGTTGATGGTCAAAGAGGGCATCAACCCCGCCCTGATCGATAATGTTGCGCTTGATATGGGCATGCCGGTCGGACCCTTGGCGCTTGGCGATGAGACCAGCCAAGAATTGGGTTTGCGCATCATGCGCTCGGCGCAACAAGAGCTGGGTGATAAATATCAGCCATCAGGGTTGGAAGATTTTCTGGAACATTGGGTTGAGACACTTGGGCGCAAGGGCCGCAAAGCTGGCGGTGGGTTTTATGAGTATCCAGAAGGCGGCAAGAAACATCTGTGGAAAGACCTCGCCAAACATGTGCCGCTAGCCAAAGACCAGCCCAGCGCCGAGGAAGTGAAGGATCGATTGATGTTTATCCAACTTGCTGCTGTGGCAAAATGTTTTGACAACAAAATCGTTCATGATCCGCAATCAGCAGATTTAGGCGCAATATTCGGCTGGGGCTTTGCCCCTTGGACCGGTGGCCCGATCAGCCATATCGACACGATGGGGGTCGAAAACTTCGTCGCCAAGGCCGATGCGCTGGCGCAACAATATGGGGAACGCTTCGCCCCGCCAGCCGGGTTCCGCGACCGTGCGGGAAAGAAATTCTATCAAGCAGCATAGAATTCCCTAACTATTTATTAAGGCGGTATCGCGTATTTTTAGCCAATGCGGAGCCCGCCTTTTTTATGTTTACGAACGGGCTGGGAGACGCGGGGGGGAGAGACGCGAATGTCGAATAAACGTATTAATATTCTGGTTGCGGAGGATAATGATCTGAATGCAAAATTAATAGCTGCCGTTTTATCGGCGGATATTTTTGCTGCGACGTTCGTTGTTGATGGTACTGAAGTATTGGCGGCATGTGAACACGAAGATTTTGATGTTATTTTGATGGATTTGCGGATGCCGGAAATGGATGGCTTTGAAGCGACAGACAGGTTGCGCAAAAGTGATAAGCGCAATTGTGATACACCGATCATCGCCATTACTGCCGACGCAATCCTAGGGCAGGAAGACAAATGTCGCGCGGTCGGGGTCAATGGCTACCTCACAAAACCAGTGAGCCCGGATGATTTAATTCAGATGATATTCTCGCAGGTACAGAAGGGTTAAGCCTGATCGTTTGTTGCGTGATATTTCAATCGATTGGCATGATTGCAGTCCCACGCCAAAGCGGCTAATCTCACCTAAAACAACACTGGTCCAGAAACACTGGGCCTAAGAAGGAACCGGGGGAGATATTCATGCGCGCAGCGCATCTCACGATTAAGCTCACGCTTTATTATACGATAATAACCGGTTTAGTGCTTATTGGGGCTAAGCTAATCCCTGATTTTAAATCCTATCTGCCGATTGGTGGGGCGGAAGCTTTATTGTCAGGGGCATCTTCTGATCCATTTGATGCGATTGAAATTGGCGCTGCGGGTGTTGAGAATTTTTCTGGCAGCCTCTTGTGGTTAATCAGTGCTCTGATTGGCGCTGTTCTCACAGTTTTTCCGACAACCTGGACCTATATGGCGATCCGCGTGAAAGACCAATATGACCAGTCGATTGTCGGCACAATGATGTTGCTGCCAATTGCGGTGACCGCGATTGTTATCATTGTCAATCAAAGCATCGCGCTGGCTTTTGGCCTGGCTGGTATTGTCGGCGGCGTGCGGTTTCGCAACACCCTGAAAAGTTCGGGGGATTCGATTTATATCATGACCGCGATCTCCATCGGGCTGGCCGCTGGTATCGGCGCGCTGGAAATTGCCATCATCATGACCATGGTGTTTAATTATTGCATTATTTTCTTGTGGATCGCCCGATATGGCGAGCGCGAAGGCGCACAGCGTTACATGAATAGTGACGCTGAGAAGCCAAATCCACGCCGAGTTAGAAAAATCGAAAAGCACGTAGAGCCGCCACCAAATGATACGCCGACAAAAAAAGCTGCGGGTAAAAATAAAGAGCGTCAAACATGAAATGGATATTCGGCTCTTTCATATTTGTCCTGATCGCAAGTATGGACAATATACAGACAGAGGATAGCCTCGCGTCCGCTCATTTGGATGGGCCTGTCGAGAGGTTTGAGCTGAAGTTTTCATTGGCCGAAATTTCGGGGCTTGTCGCGGCCACACCAACAAGCGTGTTTGCTCATAATGATGAACATGCAATCATCCATGAGGTGAGCCTCATTGACGGGAAGATTTTACGCTCCTTCGCGCTTGGCAAACCAACCATTGCCGCTGACTTTGAGGGCATCACCAGGCGCGGCCAATTCCTTTATCTGGTCACCAGCAAAGGCATTATTTACGAAACGCTGATCGGCGAGGATCGTAGCCGGGTGCGTTATAATATCTATGATACAGGATTGAAATCAACCTGCGAAATTGAAGGTATTACGACCGACACTGAAGATGGTTTTT
>JAZGEB010000200.1:0-4756 GCA_036478515.1 Parvularculaceae bacterium
GGGTGAACCCCGCCGCCAGCGACATAAAACTCTTTGGTCGAGCCCGCCCGGGACCAAATCGCGATACCAATATAAAGTGCAAAAGAAGCACCGACGAAAAGATAGGTGAGGGATTGTGTAGACATCAAAAGCTGGCTTTCTATTCGTCGTCGACGCCGAAGCGTCGTTCAATGCATTGCATCTGAATTGAGTAGATAAAAATCAGCAGCACAAAGACATAGATGGAGCCTTGTTGCGCAAACCAAAATCCCAGCGGAACGCCAAAAAAATTGATCTGATTGAGAGCATCGACAAAAATAATACCGGCACCAAAAGACACCGCGAACCAAACCAGCAAGAGCGTGAACAGGAGTTTTAGATTGGCCCGCCAATAGCGCGACGCCGTTTCACTGGTCGCGGCCTCGCGGACATGGCCATCGCGTGGCTTGTTATCGCTCATATCATCCTCCAAAATATCCCGTCAAAACACTAGGCCGAAGCGCGGCTGGGAACAATAGCTGGCTACCTTGTAAAAAATAGACAGCGCAAAAGGACAGCGCTACCTTTACGGCTATGAGGGATACACCAAACATCACCCCGGATACGATGCGTGGGCATTGGGTTGAGCGCTGTCCGGCGATGGCCCGACCCTATTTGCGATTGATGCGGGTCGACCGTCCGGTTGGTACGTGGCTGTTATTGCTGCCTTGTTGGTGGGGTCTCGTCTTGGCGGCGAAAGCAACGGATTTAGCTTGGCAAACCGGCCTTGGCTATGGGTTGCTATTTGGTGTCGGCGCCTTTGTCATGCGCGGTGCGGGCTGTGTTTACAATGACATTGTTGACCGCGATATTGATCGCCAAGTTGCCAGAACCGCGAGCCGGCCTCTGCCGTCGGGACAAGTGACGCCGAGGCAAGCTTGGTTGTTTCTCGGGGGGTTGTGCGTCATTGGGCTGATCGTCTTGTTGCAGTTTAATCGGGCGGCCATTTTCACCGGATTGGCCGCCCTTGGGTTAGTCGCTGCTTATCCATTCATGAAACGGATTACGTGGTGGCCGCAAGTCTGGCTCGGTTTGACGTTTAATTGGGGTGTGTTGGTGGGGTTTGTTGCGGTAACCGGTCGGCTTGAATGGTCTGCGGGCGCGCTTTACGCGGCGGGCATCTGCTGGACCATTGGCTATGACACGATTTATGCGCATCAGGACAAAGAAGATGATCAGCTCATCGGGGTGCGCTCGACAGCGTTGAAATTTGGCACCAATACAAAACGCTGGTTATATTTATGGTATGGCTTGACCCTGACCTTGGTCTGCCTTGCCGGCTGGTTGTCGGGCCTATGGTTGCCCTTTTATGCTGCCATGATGCTACCGGGTTTACATTTCATCTGGCAATTACGGCGCTTAGCGATTGATGATCCGGATATATGTTTGAGAATATTCAAGTCAAACCGGGAAGCTGGCGCGTTGATCCTGACGGCGTTGGTGCTTGGATTGGTTTAGGGCTATGCTAGTTAACCACACTAAGCTGTGATTTGCCGATCAAGACCCCTTTGGGCTAGTGTGTGGCTCCATCTTGATAGGAGCATCGGCGGAGCTATGACCAATATGACCAAACGTGGATTTTTAGGCGGCTTACTTGGCGCTGGCGTGACCACCGCATGTGCTGATGCCGGACAAAGCAAATTGGCAAAAGCGACCCGCAACGATATTCCTGATTATGACAAATGGCAATTGTCTGAAGCCGAGTGGAAACAACGGCTGACCCCGGAGCAATATCGCGTGTTGCGCAAAGAAGGCACCGAGCGCGCAGGCACCAGCCCCTTGGACAATGAAAAACGCGACGGTGTTTTTGCCTGTGCTGGCTGTGGTTATGAGTTATTTTCCTCGGATACAAAATTTGACAGTGGCACTGGATGGCCGAGTTTTTATGATATGCTTCCTGGGTCTGTTGAGACATCGGTTGATAAGCGACTTTTTTATCCGCGAACGGAATATCATTGTGCTCGGTGCGGTGGACATCAAGGACATATTTTTGAGGATGGCCCGGCGCCAACCGGCTTGCGCTACTGCAATAATGGTGTCGCCTTGAGTTTTACAGCGGCGTCATAAGATTTTTTGCATGTGTGAAAACGGCACGAGACCCGTTGACCACCTCTTCCGTCGCCCCGGCATAGGCCGGGGTCCAGCTCTGAAAATAATGATCGAGAATGGATAGTCGTTTTATTGCGGAGATACAAAAATCAGGGATTATTGCACACCCGTCCTAAGCGCCGAGGAGACATGAGAGGGAACCGGGATCCGAGGCGCGCGGAGTGAATTTATTGCGCGGCGCCTAGTTCTTGCCCAAGGGATATTCCTGACGCAGGCTTTGGCGCTTTGGTCAGCATCTGTGCCCGGCCTTTTAGTAATGGAGGCATTTCAACGGTGACGCCAAGGCGGCGCGGCAGGGTCATAGCGACGACCGTGCCTTTGTTTTCTTCCGAGGCGATGGCGAGAATACCGTTTTGTAATTCCATCAGAGATTTTGATAGAGCGAGGCCCAGGCCAGAGCCTTTGCGGCTTTTGGCGAAGTGATTTTCGACCAATTCAAATGGTGCCCCAAGCAGGGGCAACTGGTCTTTCTTGATGCCAACGCCCGTATCGGCAATTAGGACGGTCACGGAGTTTAAGTCCGCTTGTGTCGTGATCACGACCGAACCGCCTTCTGGCGTGAACTTAACCGCATTGGTGAGCAGGTTTAATAAAACTTGCTTCACCGCGCGATTGTCCGCCCATATAACAGGCAAAGCGGCGATGGAAGAGGTCAGCGCGACGCCGTTATTCTTGGCTTGTCCTTCGATCAGGCGGATGCCTTCGCGCAGGGTTTTTTCAAGCGGCACCGTGCCAAAGTCCAATTCCATTTGTCCCGCTTCAATTTTGGACATATCGAGAATATCGTCAATCAAGGCCAGTAAATGACGACCGCTGGCGAGAATATCTGTCGCGTATTCTTCATATTTTTCATGTCCGAGCGGGCCATAGAGTTCTGACTGCATGACTTCGGAAAAACCATTGATCGCATTTAAAGGCGTGCGCAATTCATGGCTCATATTGGCGAGAAATTCTGATTTTGAGCGGTTGGCGTCTTCGGCGTTTTTCTTTTCAATTTCATAGCGCTCGACCGCTTCGCGCAATTCGGCTCTTGAGCCTTCAAGGCCTTCGACGGTCATTTCCAATGCCCGTTCTTTGCGCATCTGCGCTTTGGCCCGGCGCTTTTCATCTGTTATATTCGTGGCGAGACAGGCCCAGCCGCCATCGCTGGTGCGCACCCGGCGAATATTGCCAAACCGATTTCCCGGAAAAGCAACTTCAAGCGCATGATCATCCCCGGACAGGGAGGGGGCAAAATGCGCGGTGATAATATTAGCGCCATCAAGGGCAAAATTTGCCACGGTTGCTGGGCTTTGGCCTTTTTCAAGCCGGGAAGGGGCGATGCGGAAAATATTACAAAAGCGTTTGTTCCAAGCTTGCAATCGGCCTTGGCGGTCCCACAATAAAAAGGCTTCCGGGATGGCTTCAACAGTATCGCGCAAGCGTGCTTCCGCTTTTTCGGTGCGCGGGTCTGCAAAAGCCATGGCTGAGACTGGCAGGAGAAGACCACTTTGATGTTCAGCCGTGACATCGTCGCGGCGACAATAAACATCTTGCCAGCTGCCATCTTCTTTGCGCAGACGGAAATGAATATCCGTTTCTTCTTGGTCGGGGGTCGTCCAAAAGGCGAGGACCCGGCGCACTTCGCTGGGGTGTAAGAGAGCCGTGGCTTCGCGCAAAGGCAATTGCACCTCCCTTGAACCGCGCCCCAATATTTGCATCAGCGATGCGGGCAGCCGCACGGTTTGAAAAGCTGGGAGAAAGGCCCAATTGTCAGCAGTATCAGTGTTTTCTTCGCGCCGCGCGCGTCGTTTCATGGCTTGGGGGGCAGCGGGTTTTTGGCGCGATAAAAGCCAAGCCAAAGCGGGCAAAGTCAGCAATAAAATACCATAAAGCGGCCAACTGCCGGGCCGGGCATAGATATCTTTGGCCGGGGTCAGGGTGACGATGACGCGGCCATCATCCATCGGCCGCCATGCCATCAAGGTTTTGCCCGCGGCTTTTTCCTTGGCCAACACGCCGGGCGCATATTGAGCGATCCCGGCTCGGGACATATCGAAGCCGGTGAGGTGCTCGGTCGGTCGGAAGCTGTATTTGTCTGACATGCTATTGCCGATGGCGAATTCGCGATTGTTGGCCACTTCAAAAACGGCGGTCGCTGAGCCAATCGCAACATCATTGAGCACCGCCTTGATCGCGGTGACCGGCACGGGGCTGTCGTGAACCAAGCCGGTTTCGCGCAAATTGCTGATCCGGTCTGCGGCGCGTACCGTGATTTGTTGGGTTTTCAGCTCGGTTTCCATTGCGCGCTGGCGGCCTTGTTGGACCACCAGGGTAGTGACAATCATGCCGCAGATCAGCGCGAGCGCCGTAAGCGGCAGCAAAGATTTGAGCTCAAAGCTGCGGGTTTTGCCCAATGGCTTTGGCGTGCCGCCCTGCTTGGGCCGGTCGGTCAAGGCGTCGTCTGCAAGCGCCGGGGATAATTGGTCTTCAAACGGGTCCGTCTCAGGCAGGCCAAGGCCAAGCCCTTCCCGGGTTACGCTTTTTAGCTCTTGTTCGCTGCCCGCTGCCATTGAGTTTGGCCCTTATTCCGCATGTAGTTTTGCCGACACTCCCGAAACAAACCGGCGCTGGGTAAATTGTTAACCAA
>JAZGEB010000201.1:0-4755 GCA_036478515.1 Parvularculaceae bacterium
GAATGCCATCAATCCATAGTCAAACGAATACGCAGCCAGAGACATTAAGATCACCGGGCGGCGACCAAACCTGTCGGATAAGCCGCCGAGAATTGGCGACATGAAAAACTGCATCACCGCATAAGCAAGCAGCAAATAACCGCCATAGGGGGCCGCGGCACTTTTCTCCAACCCTGTAAGCTCTTGCACCAAAGTTGGGATCACCGGCAAGATCACCCCCATGCCGATCATTGAGATCAACACCGTGATGAATAAAAACACCAATGCATGTTTGCCGGGTTTGCGCGGAGTCATGAAGAAACTTTCGAAGACGTCGCCGCGTCAATATCTTGTGCGGAAGTGATGCGGATGAGCGTTATTTGGTTGCGGTGGCGTTTTAAAATTTTAAACCGGTAGCCATGAAACGAGAATTTTTGCTCGACTTTCGGGATCTGCTGGCTTTCATGAATGATCAGCCCGGCAATGGTCACCGCTTCTTCATCAGGGAGCTGCCAATCCTGAGCGCGATTGAGGTCGCGGATCGTGACGTTGCCATCAACATGGATCGACCCATCACTTTGGGTCCGAACCCCTTGCACCGGCGCATCATGTTCATCTTCGATTTCGCCAACAACTTCTTCGAGAATATCTTCCAAGGTGACCAAGCCTTGCAACGCGCCATATTCATCCACCACTAAGGCAAAGTGGAGTTGGTTGAGTTGAAACTCATCTAATTGCTCTTGCAAGCTTGTGGTCTCGGGGATGTAATAAGGTTTGCGTGCGACCCGGGAAAGGTTGAGATTGGCAGGATTATTCCCCGCCTCCCATAAGGCGCGCAATAAATCTTTGGCGTGAAGGATGCCAACCACATTATCAGCATTACCGCGCCAAAGGGGAATGCGGGTGAACCGACTATCGAGGACTTCTTCGATAATTTCGCGCGATGGTTTTGAGATATCGATCATTCTCATCGATTTACGGTGCACCATGATTTCTTCAATGCGTATTTCATCTAACTCCAGCGCGCCGCGGATCACGTCTCTGGTATCCTTATCCACTCGACCACCTTCATGGTGCAAATCAATCGCGCCGCGTAATTCATCCGTTGCTGACAAGACATTGCTTTGTTGCGACACATCAAGGCCAAAAATTCGTAATGTATTGCGCACGATGAATTGCACCACACCGGTTACCGGTGCGAGAAAACGTACGACCCATGTCATCACCGGGGCGACAAATATGGCGAACTTTTCAGGCCTGGCGATGGCAGCGGTTTTTGGCAATACTTCTGAAAAAACAAGAATCAAAATTGTCATGATCGCAGTGGCAGCGGCGATGCCATAATTTCCCGGAACAAGTTTGGTGATTAACGAAGTCGCCAGAGCGGAGGCTAGAATGTTGACTAGATTGTTGCCAAGCAAAATTGCACCGATTAACCGTTCTTTGTTTGCGATCAACGAAGAGACCCGGCGCGCGCCGTTGTCGCCTTGGTCTTCTAATGTTCGCATTCGGGCTTCGGATGCGGCAGTGAGGGCGGTTTCAGAGCCTGAGAAAAACCCGGAGAGCATCAATAAAAATATGATGATCAGTATGGTGAAGGTCACAGCGTTTTGATCCTGATAGGTTAGTGAAGGGCGGCAAGGTGCCGGTTGAGAAATTCCAGAATAGGGGAGGCGTCGACATTTTTGGCAATATAAGCATCGCCAATGGAGTTGGGTAGAATTAAGGTCAGTTTTCCGCCAGATGTTTTTTTGTCTTGATACATGGCTCGGAGGAGAAAATCAGACGTGGTCTCGAGGCCATCAATTTGGCTGATACTAGAGGGCAGCCCAATCATGTCGAGATGGGATCGGACATGGCCTGCGTCTTGGGCCGGGCAAGTGCCATTTTCAGCACACAAATCAAATGCCATCGCCATGCCAACCGCAACCGCTTCGCCATGCAGTAATTTGTCGCTAAATCCGGTGGCAGCTTCCAGAGCATGGCCGAATGTATGACCAAAATTGAGCAGCGCCCGACGACCGGTTTCGGTTTCATCTTCGGCGACGATGTGGGCTTTGGCCGCGCATGAGTGGGACACGGCTTGGATGCGTAAGGACTTATCTCCGGCCAAGAGTTGAGCGCCATTTTTATCAAGCCAGCCAAAGAATTCTGCATCACCAATCAGGCCATATTTGACGATCTCAGCATAACCCGCCAGCAATTCGCGTTTTGGCAAGGTGTCGAGCAAGTCAATATCGGCGATGACCAAAGAGGGTTGATGGAATGCGCCAATGAGATTTTTTCCAGCCTTTGCATTGATCGCAGTTTTGCCGCCGACAGAACTATCCACTTGGGCCAATAATGTGGTCGGGATTTGGACAAAGCGACAGCCACGCCGCAAGATCGCAGCGGCAAAACCGGTTATGTCACCAATCACACCGCCGCCAAATCCGAGGATCATATCCGCCCGATCAACCTCAAGCGCGATCAATTGATCAAGGAGAGTTTCGAGTTGGGCAAAGTTTTTGGTTTTCTCGCCGGCCGGTAAGATGATGGTGTCATGGCTAATGGCGCTCTGGTCGAGCCCATCATGGAGCGATGCCAAATGGTGATCGCGAAGATTTTCATCGGTCACGATCACGACTTTGGGCCGGGTCAATAACGGCGTCAGAACTGTTCCAATATTAGCCAGCAGACCTTGGCCAATGAGGATGTCGTAAGAGCGGGGCCCAAGTTTGACAGTAATTTTTTCCGGCGCCGCTGTCATGATGTTTCCTGAAAATTGTTGAGCTCAGCGATAATCCGCTCGACGGTTGCCGCATGGGGCATGTCACTACTTTCAACTGTCAGATCCGCTTCGGCATAAATTGGTCCGCGCTCAGCGAGTAATTTTTCGAGGATGTCGCGCGGATTGCCAGCGCGAAGTAAGGGCCGGATATTCCTTCTTGCGGTTCGCTGCACCAAAACGTCGAGATCTGCTTTCAACCAGATTGAAATAGCTTTGTCCTGGATCAATGTTCGCGTTGCCTTGGTGACAAAAGCGCCGCCGCCGGTGGCCAGCACAATTGGCGGGCCATCCAGTAAGCGCTCGATCACACGGGCCTCACCGTCGCGAAAGGCCGGTTCGCCATAGGTTGAAAAATAGTCAGAGATTTTCATCGCCGAGGCTTTTTCGATTTCATCATCGGCATCTTTAAAGCGGCGACCGATTTGGCGCGCCAAGCGTCGTCCGACAGTGGATTTGCCAGCGCCCATTAGCCCGACAAGCACAATTGTCTTGTTTGGCAGAGCTGGTTTTTGAAGATTGGTCGATCCGCGGGACATAGGGTCAATTTTCTAGCCGAAACTGATCCTCAAGGCCAGTGCGGACTATTCCCACGCTATTTTCTGAGGGGCGGATCTTTGCCTCATTAGTGGGGTAGCTGGCAGCACCGAAATCTCGTAAGCTAGCGCCTTATCAATCTTAGAAAGCCCCGCCAGATGCGTTTCTACAGTTTTTTGTTCATCCTCTTAATATTGGCCATTATTGTGCTTTATATAATGGGGGATCGGCGGATGCCAGAGACCGAGCTTGTCGAACAGGAGATCGAGCTAAATGAACAATAAGCGTCGCGTATTGGGGGCCGTTGCGGGCCTTATGGCTAGCGTTGTGTCCGTTGGTTTTCTAAGCTCAGCCCACACTCAGACCGGATATCAGCCCCCCGTCGCGGTTGAAACCGAAAGCTTTGGCGAAGACAGTTTTGCCCTTGGCACCTTGTCGAGTGAGACCGGGGCGCTGTCACGGGATTTGTGGCGCGGGGCAAGTGTGAATTCTGTTGATTATCTATTCGATCACATTCCGGCTCGGTTCGATCAACCAGCCATGTTGGGGGTGATGAAGCGGGCGATGTTATCGCCGGGTGATGCGCCGATTGGCAGCACCGATAGCCTGACAGGTAAAAAGCTGATGCTACTGGCCGAGGCCGGTTTTTATGAAGATGCCAGTTCTATTGCCGAACTGGCGCGGGGCTTGTCTGGCCAACCTGAATTGTCACAGGCAATTGCTTTTGCCGAATTGATGCGCGGGGATGTTGTCGCCGCTTGTCAGCGCAACGCTAATCTCAATAAGGGTCGCAACCTGCCATTCTGGTTGAAATTGCGGCTGTTATGTTATGCTACCACCGGGGAGAATGCCGCAGCGGATTTGACCCTCGGGTTGTTGCGCGAGCGCAAACTCTTGAGCCCAGCCGAAGACCGGCTGTTTGGCGCTCTTGTTTCAGGAATTGATCTGAAAGCTGATATCCGACCCGTGACCGGGTTTGAATATGCCGCTTTGCGTCAGCTCCAACTTGGCATTGATCTTGGCGCTCTTGACCACGCTAATGGCGCGGTCCTGCGCGCTCTGGCAACCGAGATAAAAGCGCCGCAACAAGCACGGGTGTTCGCAGGCGAACAAGCGATGCGACGCGGGATTATGTCGGTTGGAGAATTGCAGTCTTTATTCCGCAGCTTCACCTTTGCCCCTGAACGCCTCGCTGAGGCGAAGGCGTTGATGATCCAAAACCGGAAGAATTACCTGATTGATCCGCTAGTATATCAGGCCGCAGCTGAGATGACAGCGCCTGAATTTGCGTTGGATCGCCAGTCACTGATCGGCGAAGCTTTGCGCGGGGCAGGAGGGGAGACCCGTTTCATTGCTCTTGCAAAACTCTATGCGCCGATGTTGCAATCGGCTGATGTGGTGGTCAATTATGCGCCCTATGCCAGAGAATATGCATTGGCGGGAATCGTCGCGGGGGATATGGATCTAGCAAC
>JAZGEB010000202.1:0-6368 GCA_036478515.1 Parvularculaceae bacterium
TGCCCAATGATCTGTTAAAAATCCACCAAGGCGAAGTCTTGCGCTGGGCCCTGCTGAGCGCGCAATATCGCCAGCCACTGGAATGGACCGATAGCCTGTTAGAGCAATCCAAAAAACAACTTGATCGGTTCTACCGAGTACTGAGCGATATGGAAGATATAGATGTCGCGCCAGAAGTGCCGGAAACGGTGCTCGATGCCTTATCCGATGACCTCAATACGCCTGCCGCTTTCGCCGCCCTCCATGCGCTGCGCGATGAAGCGACAAAAGCTACTGGCGAAGACCGCAAACGGCTCAAAGCCTCTTTGCTCGGAGCAGGTGAGTTGATGGGTTTTTTCAATGAAGACCCAGACACGTGGTTCAAAGGCATCGCGCAACTAGACGGTTTGAGTGACGCTGACATTGACGCCTTATTGATTGAGCGCGCCGATGCCCGCAAATCCAAAGACTTCGCCCGGTCAGACCAAATCCGCGATCAACTCACCGCAGCCGGCATCGTCATTGAAGACAGCGCCACCGGCGCAACCTGGCGGCGAGGCTGATTAGTTAACCCCCCGCCCAAACCTCAAGCAATTGCCGGGCGATGGCGAATTTTGGCGGTAGCCATAAATCATCGCGGCGCTCGCCTTTCAGCAGTGCCTGAACTTCGCCGCGGGTAACCCATCGCGCATCTTCGAGCTCTTCCTTATCGAGAGTAATTTCCTTGCCTTGCGCCGTGGCCAGAAAGCCAACCATCAAGCTGGCTGGAAACGGCCAGGGTTGC
This sequence comes from Parvularculaceae bacterium, assembly GCA_036478515.1. GTDB lineage: Bacteria > Pseudomonadota > Alphaproteobacteria > Caulobacterales > Parvularculaceae > CALLVA01. The sequence continues at coordinate 764 of JAZGEB010000202.1, forward strand.
GAGAATTGATAGCTGATATCGCTCAGCACCACGCCGGCCTCTTCAAAAATCTCCCGCGCCGCACATTCTTCCAGACTCTCGCCGGGCTCCATGAAGCCGGCAAGCGCTGAATACATCGCTGGGGGAAAATGCGGACTGCGCCCAAGCAAGCAATGATCGTCATGGGTTGGCAAGACAATCGCCACCGGGTCAATGCGCGGAAAATAATCGCGTTCAGCTTTTGGCTCCACCCGTTTGGCACCGCCATCACCGATCTTCGTTGGGGCACCTGTGCGCGGGCAAAAGCGATTGCGCCGATGCCAGTCGATCAGCCATGCGGCTTGGCCGAGGATCGCCAATTCGTCGCGTGGTAAAATCAGACCGAACTCACGCAATTGTCCGTAGACGCCCATTTCAGAAAAAGGCGCGATTTCTGCTTCTGGCGCTGACGCCGAGACATCCAAGGCAAAATACGGCGTCGCGTCTTTAAGACCTAAAAATAACGGCGTACCAGCACCCTTAAATTGTGAAACGGAGTCAGGATGAAGCCACAACACGAATGATTCAGTTGCATCCTCTATCGGCGTCGTCATCAATGGCTGACCGCGCCAGAACACCGCCATGCGCGCCTCTTCATGGGCCAATTGGGTGGCCACAAACGTCTCATCTTTGCGTTTGTCAGAAGCACGATCAAGCGGGTTACCGGTGAAATAGTTTGGATTGTTCAACATGAGAGCAGCCTTTTGCCTGACCTGAGATGACTATCATCTAACGGGCATTGCCGGTAAGACCAAAATAACAGTTGATGGAAGAAAGAAAGATAGATGACCACCAAAGATACCAACGGCACCGAGCTTGAAGATGGCGACAATGTCCAAGTGATCCGCGACCTTAAAGTCAAAGGCAGCGGCTCAAATACGCTGAAACGCGGCACCACGATCAAGAATATTCGCCTGACCGGTAAGCCGACCGAAATCGAATGCCGGATCGGCAAAAGCACGATTGTCCTGAAAACCGAATATATGAAAAAGCTTTGAGGTGGAAGGTTGAAACGACCCGATGCGAAAACTCGTTGTGGCTGCTGCCTTCCGGCCCTGACCAGATTGGCGAGGACACCGTCCGCCAACCTTCCATGGCTTATATCGGGCAGAAGCGCAGAAATGGCAAGCATCCCTGCATGCGAAAAGTTCAAAAGCAACGATTTTATCCCACAAGCCCACCAATCCTTTGCATCTGCCCCATAGACCCGCCATACTAAATCTATGAATGAAACCCCCGAAAAGCCTCCTGAATATCAAGTTCTGGCCCGCAAATATCGGCCATCTTCGTTTGCCGATCTGCTCGGCCATGAGGCGATGCAACGGACCTTGCGCAATGCGTTTGCGACCAACCGCATCGCCCATGCTTTCATGCTGACCGGGGTGCGCGGGGTCGGCAAAACCACGACCGCGCGGATCCTCGCTCGGGCACTGAATTATCAAACCGACACGATTGACGCGCCGACCATCGACATGGCCAGCGAAGGTCAACATTGCCGGGCGATCGCGCAAGGCCGTCATCAGGATGTGATCGAGATGGATGCCGCCAGCCGCACCGGCGTTGGCGATATTCGCGAGCTGATCGAAGCGGTTCGCTATGCCCCGGTTGAAGCCCGTTATAAAGTCTACATTATAGACGAGGTCCATATGCTCTCGACCAGCGCGTTTAATGCGCTGCTCAAAACCCTCGAAGAACCCCCGCCCCATGTGAAATTCATTTTCGCCACCACCGAAATTCGCAAAGTGCCAGTCACCGTTTTGTCACGGTGTCAGCGCTTCGATTTGAAACGCTTTGACCAAGAAACCCTGGCCGAATTTTTAGCCGGTATCGCGACCAAGGAAGAGGCGCAAATTGACCAAGATGGATTGATGCTGATCGCCCGGGCTGCGGAAGGCTCGGTCCGTGATGCGCTGTCGCTGCTCGACCAAGCGATTATCCAATATGCAAGTGAGGGCTCGAAAGACCCGGTAACCGCCGCCCAAGTGCAGGACATGCTCGGGCTGGCTGATCGCGCCGCCAGTTGGACCCTGCTCACTGCGGCCATGACCGGCGATGCGCCCACTGCGTTAAAAACCTTCCGTACACAATATGATGCCGGTGCTGACCCGGTGGTGATCTTGCGTGATTTGCTCGAAATATTGCATTTGCTAACCCGGGTCAAAGCCGCTGGCGAGGATGCCGCGAGCCATGGTCCCGCTGGGGACGCGGAGGCCAAACAAGCCCAGCAAATGGCGTCTGACTTTTCCATGGCCGCCCTAACAAGAGCTTGGGGCTTGATGATGACGGGCTTAAAGGAAACCCAAACCGCGCCAGATGCCGCGGCGGCTGCTGAGATGGGGCTGATCCGTTTGGCCTACGCCAGCGACCTGCCAACCCCCGATGAAGCGCTTCGTCTACTGACCAAACAAACGGGTGCAACAACGCCGCAACCCGCCGCCAAAACGACTGCTCCGCCTGCAACGCCGCCTGCAACACCTATGGCCATCGCCAGTGGCGGCACCCAAATGGCACAACCCACGCCGGTAAGCACTCCAACATCCGCCCCTGCGCCGCAAACCCAATTGCACCCGCCCGCGCTACCAGGCCCCAAGCTTGAAAGTTTTGCTGACATCATCGCCTTGGCCAAAGACAAGCGCGACATTCAATTGGTCAATGATTTAGAGCGTTACGTTCAACTCGTATCGTTTGCGCCGGGCCGCATTGAGTTTAATCCAAGCGCTGCCGCACCGCGCGATTTGTCCGGTCGCCTGGCAAAACGATTGCAAGACTGGACCAAGCAGCGCTGGGTTGTTTCTATAACTTCCAAAAAGCAAGGGGACCAAACCATGCGCTCTGAGCGCGATGCCAAAATTCGCGCCAACCCCCTCGTTAAAGCAGCGCTGGAAACATTTCCCGGTGCCACCTTTAGTGTCCGGGACATAAAAGGCGAGGCGCTTGATGAGGCCCCGAGCGAAATTGATGAAGATGAAACTGAGGATTAAGCTGCCATGAAAAATTTTTCCGACATGATGAAGCAAGCCGCATCGCTGCAAGAAAAAATGAAAGAGATGCAAGAAAAAGTCGCTGACCTCGAAGCCACAGGCGTTGCCGGCGGCGGCATGGTGCAAGTCACGCTCAATGGCAAAGGCTTTGCAAAGAAAATGTCGATTGAGCCACAATTGATCAAGCCCGATGAACATGAATTGCTCGAAGATTTAATCTGTGCCGCGATTAATGATGCCAAATCGAAACTCGACGAACAGTCACAAGAGCAGATGAAGGGCCTAACCGACGGTCTGCAATTGCCCCCCGGTATGAAGCTGCCGTTTTAAGAGCAATGTCGTCCCGGACGGGCGAGCCGGGATCTGAAATAGCGTACCTTACTTCGGGTCCCGGGTCGCGCTGCGCTTGCCCGGGATGACAATTGGAGGTTGGTTTTTGGAGCATAATTACTACGTCTACATCATGGCATCCCGCAAAGATGGTGCGATCTATATTGGCGTCACCAATGACCTTGTGAAACGCGCTTGGGAACACCGTAACAAGATCGGCAGTCAACATGTTATTAAGTACAATATTTTTCTACTGGTCTATTATGAACATTTTACAGATGTTGCTGAAGCGATGTTGCGCGAAAAGAGATTGAAAAAATGGCATCGAAATTGGAAAAATAAGTTGATTGAAAAAGAGAACCCCGACTGGCAAGATTTGGGGCCACAATTAGGTCTCGACCCTCTATAGATGTCGTCCCGGACGGCTCGCCCGTCCACATCTTTAGATGTGGCAACGGGCATCCGAGCCGGGATCTGAAATCAAGATCCCTTGCCGCAGATGCCGGATCTCCCTGCGGTCGCCCGGGAAGACAGTCTATATTGGCATCCCCTGCTTGCCCAGAATGACAGTTTGGTAGAAAGTAATTTGATGCACAACTCCCCCGCCGGTCCTGAACTTGATCGTTTGATTTCGCTGCTGGCCAAGCTGCCCGGTCTCGGGCCGCGCTCGGCCAAGCGGGCGGCATTGCATTTATTGAAAAAGCGCGAAGCCCTGATGGACCCCCTCGGCATGGCCATGAAAGATGCAGCTGAAAAAGTCACCGATTGCTCGATCTGCGGCAATTGGGACAGCCAAAACCCATGCGCGATTTGCTCCGTACCAGAACGTGACACCGCAGTGATTTGCGTGGTTCAGGAAGTCGGCGATCTTTGGGCATTGGAACGCGCGGGCGCTCATAAAGGCCGCTATCATGTGCTTGGCGGTGTGCTCTCACCCCTGGATGGCATCGGCCCGGATGATTTGAACATTGGCTCCTTGGCCCAACGCGCCTCGGCTTCGACCATTCGCGAAATTGTCCTCGCCACCGCCGCCACAGTCGAAGGTCAAACCACGGCGCATTATTTGATGGAGCGACTTGAAGGCCTCGACCTCAAAGTCACCCGGCTATCCCACGGCGTACCGATTGGCGGCGAGTTAGATTATCTCGATGAAGGAACTTTAGCCGCCGCGATGAAATCGCGCCAATTGATGGATTAGGGTCTCGCGCAATTGCAATCCGTTAGAACCGCCGCCATAACGAAACCCATGAAAATCGATCCCATAGACTTTGCCACAGCGCTGATCCGCTGCCCGTCGATCACACCGCAAGATAATGGCGCGCTGGAAGTTGTCGAAGTCGCCTTGCGCGATCTTGGGTTCACCTGCCAGCGCCAAAGCTTTGACTTTGAGGGCCTCCCAAAAGTCGCCAATCTCTATGCCCGGCTGGGCACGAAAGGTCCAAATTTCTGCTATGCTGGTCACACTGATGTCGTCCCGCCGGGAGACGAGGCTTTGTGGCATGTCCCGCCCTTTGAGCCCGTGATCAAAGATGGTGAATTATGGGGCCGCGGCGCCGCTGACATGAAAGGCTCGATCGCCTGCTTTATCAGCGCCTTGTCCGACTATCTTGCGACAAGCCAACCAAATGGCTCAATCAGCCTACTGATTACTGGCGACGAAGAGGGCATGGCGATCAACGGGACCAGAGCGATGCTCGACTGGCTCAGCGAGCAAGGCGAGACCATTGACCATTGTCTCGTCGGCGAACCGACTAATCCCAACGAGATGGGCGAGATGATGAAAATTGGCCGACGCGGCAGTTGTAATTGTCTGCTCACCATTACAGGCACCCAAGGCCATGTCGCCTATCCTCACCTTGGAGAAAATGCGGTGCCAAAACTCCTGCACCTCTTAAACGCGTTGACCCAAACACCATTGGATGATGGCTTTGAGCGCTTCCAACCGAGCAATCTTGAACTAACTGCTCTTGACTCCCCTGAGCTTGGTACAAATGTCATTCCGGGCACGGCGTCAGCGCAGTTTAATGTCCGGTTTAATCCTAACTGGGCTGGTGAAACCCTGATTGCAGAATTAGAGCGCCGTCTTGAACAAGCTGGCAAGAATATCACTTATGCACTCGAGGCGCGGGTTTCCGGCGAGGCTTTTTTGACCACGGATGAGACATTCACCGCCCTGATCGCAAAAGCTGTCAAAACGGAAACCGGGCGCGACCCGGAATTGTCCACCAGTGGCGGCACCTCTGACGCGCGCTTCATTCGCTTTGTCGCCCCAGTAG
>JAZGEB010000203.1:0-2067 GCA_036478515.1 Parvularculaceae bacterium
GCGGAATGATGGTCTCAATACCAATGAAATCTGGACGAATAAACACGGCGGCTGCAAAAGCCAAACTGGCCAACCCCCCGAGAGATTGAAGCTCCGCCCGCCACAACATGCCCGCTGCACTGGCCCGAGCGCCCTCATGGGAGAGCCACGCCCCGGTGGTGGTGATCGCCGCAACAGTTTCGTACCAGCCATCAACAAGCCCAAGCCCGTTAAACACCAATGGCAGGGCTGCAAAGCAAGGCACCACGAACCACCACGCCATCATCACCGCAATGACTTCGCGCAAGGAACTAGCCCGTTCGGCAATTTTTGGCTTTTGCGCAAAACCAACTAACATCCCCCCAGCCAAGGTCAAACAGACTAAGGCCGAGAGAGCATAAACCTGAGCTTCCGCTGCTGCGCCAGCCCGTAGGGCCAACACACAAGGCGGTACCATGGCCACGGCGATGGCCGCAATCGACCCGGCAACCCATTGGAGGATGATGGAAGGGCGCAACGGATTTGCCTTTTAAAAATATTCAAGACTGACCCGGAACATCTGTTCCACATCTTTGACGTGCTGGCGCAATGACAACAATACCACTCTGTCATTTGGTTCGATTACGGTTTGCGAATTTGGCAGCATGACCTCATCCCCGCGCAAGATCGCTCCGACAACAACACCCGCCGGTAAATCAACCTTATGCAAAGGCTCGCCCACCAGCGGCGACGTTTCCAACGCAATCGCATCAATTAATTCGGCTTGCCCATCGAGCAATGAATAGACACCTTTAATCCGCCCCCGCCGTATATGTTGCAAGATTGTCGAAACGGTAATTGCACGCGGATCAACATAGCGGTCAACGCCTAGTGATTCGCTGAGCGCACCATATTCTGGCTCATTAATCAGCGCCAAAGCCCGTCTGGCTCCCTCGCGCTTGGCGACCACCGAAGATAACACATTAACTTGATCGGAATTAGTCAGCGTGACCACGGTTTCAGCCTGAGCAACGCCCGCTTCGCGCAAGATATCCCGATCAAGCCCGCTGCCATTCAGAACGATCGTTCGCTCAAGTCTTTCAGCCACGAACGCAGCTCGATCAGGATTATCTTCGATCAGGCGAATTTTCATCGAGCCCATATTTTCAAGGGCAAGGGCCACATGCAAACCGATATTCCCGCCGCCGACAATCACGACCCGTCTGGCTTGGCGTTTTTCTTCCCCCAAAATTTGCAATGCCCGGTCAACTTTCATCCGGTCAGCGACAAAATAGATATCATCGCCTTCATTTAGTTGATCTTCGGCATGGGGCCGGAAAATTTTGCCATCGCGTCGCACCCCGACAATCGTGATATCAAGATCGGGAAATAATTCTGCGACTTGGCGCAGCGGCGTGTATAAAATTGGGCAGTCATCTGGCAGGCGCAATCCAAGCGCCCAAATCCGGCCATCGGCAAAAGATTTGACCTCAAACGCGGCTGGCGTCGACATCCGCTCCAGAACCGATTCTGCCACTTCCTGCTCCGGCGAGATAATGACATCAATGGGGATATGGGTCCGGCTGAACAAATCTGAATATTTTGGATCAAGATAGCTGGCGGCTCTGATCCGAGCAATTTTTGTCGGCACATCAAATAGCGAATGGCTAATCTGACAAGCAACAATATTGACCTCATCAGAATAGGTCACCGCGATCACCATGTCGGTTTCTTTGGCCCCTGCTTCGGCGAGGACTTCCGGGAATGAGCCATTACCGACAACGCCGCGCACATCCAACCGCTCTGTCAGGCCGCGAACCAGACCTGAGTCCTGATCGATAACCGTGACATCGGCATTCTCTTTGGCCAGTCGTTCGGCAATCCCCTGCCCAACGCGGCCCGCCCCGCAAATGATGACGCGCATGGTCTTGCTTCCTTCACCGATCCCGCGTGAGTGGCAAAATAAACAAGCCACATTGTCCCGGCCAGAAATACCACCGAGCTATTTTATATCAGTTTAACAATCTGGTTAGTAAAGTCTTAAAATTCTCGCTACCCTGCCTCTTGACGTGCATGAGGTGTTATACCTAAGGCTTTGAGTTTTCTATG
>JAZGEB010000204.1:0-2311 GCA_036478515.1 Parvularculaceae bacterium
TTGCATGAAACCCCTGATACGACCAGTCAGAACAGCCTGACCACTCAAACCCCGGAAGGCCACAGCGTTGAGACGATGCCTGATCTGCATGACGCCCCGGAGATGCCGCACACCGAGGGGCTCGACAATGTGGCTGGCGCTGCACCTGATATGGCGGAAGTGATTTACACCAATCCACTCCCCCATGTTCTGATCCTGACCGCGATTGTGGTTGGCGTCGCAACAACCGCGGTGGGCTTGGCATTGGCGGTGCGCATTCGCGAAGCTTACGGCACGATTGAGGAAGATGAATTGGAACTGGCAGACTTGGAATCAGAGTTTGGCGATGACCTGACCACAGATGGGGTCATTGCCTGATGGAGCATTTCTTTTCGCAACTCCCGGTCTTGCCGGTTGTCACGCCGATGATACTTGCGCCCTTCGCCTTGCTGATGCGGCCGGGCCGGACACCATGGTTATGGGCGACGCTGATTAGTTGGGTGACGTTTTTCTTTTGTCTGCTTCTGCTCGAACGGGTCTGGCATTACGGCGTGCAGAACTACAATATGGGGGACTGGGATGTACCGCTTGGTATTTCTTATCGGATCGATCTGGCCAATGCGCTGATCATGACCTTGGTTTCGGGTATTGCTGCCGTGGTCTTTCCCTACGCTTTGCATAGTGTTGAATCTGAGATTGATATTCGTCAGACTCCGGCCTTTTATACCGCCTTGGTGATTTGTATGACCGGTCTGCTCGGTGTCGCCGCAACCGGCGATGCGTTTAATGTCTTTGTGTTCTTGGAAATTTCGTCTCTCGCCACCTATGCGCTAGTCGCTATGGGCGCGCGCAATGATCGGCGGGCTTTGACCGCTGCATTTAGCTATCTGGTGATGGGGACACTTGGCGCAACCTTCTTTGTCATTGGTCTCGGGCTGCTTTATCAGGCAACAGGGACCCTCAACATGGCTGATATGCATGATCGTCTGGATGGTGTTGATAGCCGATCGGTCAAAGCGGGTTTTGCCTTTATCGTCACCGGCCTTGGCTTGAAACTAGCGATGGTGCCGGTGCATCTTTGGTTGCCCAACGCATATACATTTGCGCCGTCGGCGGTCACCGCCTTTTTAGCGGCGTCGGCGACCAAGGTTGCCGTTTATGCGATGATGCGCTTCGTCTTCACGGTGTTTGGCTCTGGCTTCGATTTTCACAATGTTGCGTTGGATATCTTCATCGCGCTGGGCATATTCGGGATGTTGTATGCCTCGCTGATTGCCGTCTTCCGTGATGATGTGAAGCAATTACTGGCTTATTCTTCTGTCGCGCAAATCGGCTATATGTTGCTCGGTATTTCCATGGGCACGGTTGGTGGGATGAGTGCGGCGTTTGTGCATTTGTTTAATCATGGATTAATGAAAGCAGCTTTATTTATGGCTGTCGGATGCGTGATGTTGCGAACCGGGTCGCACCAACTCTCAGCTTATTCCGGACTGGCCCGGCGCATGCCATGGACGACATGGGCCTTTGTCATTGCCGGACTCAGTCTTATTGGTGTGCCCGGCACCGCGGGTTTTGTCTCGAAAGTTCTGCTGATGCAAGCGGCATTCGATGTCGTTCCCTTAATTCCAAGCGAGTTGATCATCTTTTTCATTCTCGCTAGTTCGCTTCTGGCGGTGATTTATATCGGCCGGATTATTTTTGCCATGGTGCTTGGGCCGGAACCGGAAAATGCAGTTCGAATAAAAGAGGCTCCGGCGGCTATGCTGGTGCCTTTATGGATATTAGTCCTCGCCAATCTTTATTTTGGCTTGCAAAGCAGTGTGCTGGTTGATGTGGCGCGCCGGGCAGCGGAGCAGATGTTACAACATGGCCTTGGCTTTGGGGGGGCGTTTTAAGATGTTTAGCATGCTAGATCCTCAAATAGCTGTTTTACTCGCTTTTGTGCTGCCCTTAATTGGTATGCTCGGAATCTGGTTTTTTGGCGAGCGCGAATATAATGCCCGCGAGTTGATGACGCTATTGACCGGTATCGCTGTATTATACTGTACCCTGACGGTGTTCATGGCGGTTCAGCGCGAGGATATTCTGGAAATAAAACTGGCAACCATTCTGCCCGGCCTTAGTCTTGCGTTTAAAGTTGAACGGCTCGGGGCGATGTTTGCTCTAATTGGGAGCGGGTTATGGATTGTCAATTCGCTCTATTCTATCGGCTATATGCGCGGCACTAAAGAAAAAAACCAAACCAGGTTTTATATGTGCTTTGCTGCTGCGATCACCGCCGTTATCGGCATTGCCTATGCGGCAAACCTGATCACATTGTTCTTGTTTTACG
>JAZGEB010000205.1:0-3211 GCA_036478515.1 Parvularculaceae bacterium
GCTGCCATGTTGGCGGTGTTATGCGGTGCGTCCTGGATTGGCCAGACCGCGATAGATGGCATTCGCGCGGGCAAGGCTGCCAGCTCGGCACGGATTGAAGCAGAGAGCTTGTACAAACAAGCTTATCCGCAAGAAAACATTCGCAACCTGGTAGCTCAAGCGCGGCAAAAGTCGGGCACCGTCGCACCGGGCCAAGCCTCCTTTTTGTCGCTCATGGCGGCGTTGACCACGAGCCTTGAAAAAATTCCCGGCATTACCCTCGACGAAATAACTTATCGCCCGGACGGCACCTTAGAAGCCCGACTTCGCTTTACCATCGAAGAATTAAGTGAGCTCAAAGCCAGCCTTGAACAGCAAAACATTGTGTTCTCGGAAAGCCGCAATCCGCGCCTCGATGGCAATCGCTATATCGGTGGGTTGACGATTAAATCAGGAGCGGCAGGGTGAAGGATCGGTTTTTCGAGCTCTCGCAAAGAGAACAGGTGTTAATCGCGATAATGGCAGTGCTGCTGGCCGTGGTGATTGCGTTTCTCGGCATCATCCGTCCATTGACGGATATGCGCACTGATAATCTCAACCGTTTGAAAGCCGAACAAAACACATTGCATCTGGTCCAGCAAGTCACGGGTGGCCAAACCAAAACCGCAAAATCAACACCAGAGCAGTTAGGCCAGACCATCACTCGGTCTGCTCGAGCGAGCGGCTTTCAATTGGCAACCTTTGGCGAAGAAGACAGCAATCGTTATTTGATCAAGCTAAACGATATTGCCGCCGCGGATGTGCTGGTTTGGCTTCATAATTTAGAGCGCGATAACAAGATTATTGTTGCTGAAAGTCAATTCCGCAAAGACGCTCGCAATGGCACTGTGAATGCGACGATTTACTTTATTCAAGGATAGCGCTGGTGCTGGCTTCGGTTAAATTTAAAGCGCTGCTTTTTGTCGCCTTGTTGATTTTTTTCATCATTGTCCGTCTGCCAATGGCTTTTGTTCTGGGACGTATTGATCCGCAATCGGGTCTGATCTGGTCTGGGGTTTCCGGCACGGTGTGGAATAGCAACATCACAGGCTTGCGCTATCACCAATATGATATTGGCGATGCGCGGGTTAGGTTGAAATTTTTGCCCCTTTTGCGCGGCCACGCCAGTGTCATTTTTGACCTGACCGGGCCCGCTTTAACCGCCACAGGTCAAGCAACCATCACCCGCAGTCACCAATTGACTTTGCGCGATACCAATATTGACATTGAGCTTGGCGGCTATGATATCCGCGATGCATTTGGCCAGAAAATGTTCGGCGAGGTGAGCACTAATATCAGCCTGATTGAGGTCTCGCCAACAGGGTGCCGGAGCGGGCAGTTCAATTATGAGACGACGGCTTTGCGCGAAAGTTTAAAGCGGTTTGACCAAGATGGGTTTGATCTGCTGGGCGAGGGGGGGTGCGAGAATAATAATCTGGTGATCCCGTTGGCTGGTAGTAATGGCCAGACAAAAATTGCCATCAATACCGTGATCGAGCCAAACCTGACTTATACCGCCCATGTGGTGATCGAAACGCCGGATCAGCAAATAGCCCAAGCTTTGCGGACCTTTAGATTTGTTGACCAGGGGGGTAGGCTGGTTCTGACCCAACGTGGTAACTTCATCACCAACCCGTAACTGACAAAAAGGCCCGTTAGAATGACATTGACCCTGAGCCGCTTAAAGCCCCGCCTTACTCTTGCTGCATTGGCGCTTGCGATCACTAGCTGTGCAAATCTGGTCCAACCTTCCTCGCCCCCCTTGAAAGTTAAAAAAACCGAAGTGCCGGCGCTTGGCCAATTGACCATCGGCCGTCTGCCGGAGGGAAGCTGTGGATTGTTGCTATGGACACGGCAAAACCAGCAACCCCGTTTGGTGTTTAGATCGGTGGTTCTGGGCCAGTCGATGACCGTGCTTGATGGCATCCAAACCCCGCTGACTTTGCAGACATTGGCTGGCGATCAGCAGTTTAATGTGCATCTCAATCAGACTTTCACCGGCGAGATAATAGAGGGCGAGAGTGAGGATCGGACGATCAAACCGGTCGCGGTCAGCGTCCGCGGCGAGTTTGGGCAACAATTTACCAGCGGCGTCTATGTTGAAAATGCGCTGATCACCGTCACCGGCGAAGATGGTTGGGAAAGGGTCACGCCAGCAGCAGGTCTCGCTGGCTGTCGGCCATGATTTGCTTCACTGAATTTGAGTACATTCGAGCGGAGTGCTCAAATTGGCGCTAGAGACTTGGATAGCGTTTTGTGTCGTTAATTTTACTCTTCTTGTAACGCCGGGGCCGATAACTTTTTTTATCATGTCGAGCACGCTTAGCCTTGGCCGCCGACGTGCGATTGCAATTATACCGGGCGTTGTGCTGGGGGATTTAATAGCGATGACCGCCTCATTGTTTGGCGCGGGATTACTAATGTCACAAAGCCCTCACATATTTTTCCTTCTAAAAATTGTCGGGGCGATTGTCTTGTTGGTATTGGGGCTGCGGATGATATTTTCAGCAATTCCCCGGTTTCAGCCTGAGATTGTTCAATCTTCCCGTGCCAGAGCGCGCCTATTCTTTGCCGGGTTCGCCATGGCAGTATTACACCCCAGCGGATTTATATTCTTCACAGCATTTGCGCCACAATTTATCGACCCTGCACAACCTTTTCTATTTCAGTCAACAATCCTACTCTCAACGTTTTTGATTCTTGGTGGATTGACATCACTCGGGTGGCTGTATGCTGTTGATCGATTGAAGGCGCTCCTTTCAGAAGGTGCCGCTCTTCGCCGACTACAACAATTAGGTGGTCTGCTGCTCGTTCTCGTTTCATTGTTATCAGTTGTGAGAGCTGTTTGAACCCAACAGTTTATTCTTCTCCGCGTCACAAACTAGATAGTGATTTCGCCTATCCCTTGCGAGCGGGTGAGGTGTCACACTATCCACTCCCGTGCCCAAACAAAGCAAACTCTCACCCCGAAATAAGTTCGGGATGACGGTTTTGGGAGATCGTGAATAGTTGATAGCGCGACCCCTCACCCAAATTTTAAGAAAAATTTGTGCCTCTCCCACGGGAGAGGGAAAAGAACACCCTATCTCTTTTCCTCTCCCTTGGGAGAGGCCAGCGAGCCCTTCGCGAGCGGGTGAGGGGTCGATAGATCAACTTAAGAAAAGCCGCTCCCTAAGGGGGTCTGTGCATTTAT
>JAZGEB010000206.1:0-4741 GCA_036478515.1 Parvularculaceae bacterium
CCGATGAATGAATATTACAAAGGGATCCTCCAAATTACAGTCATCGGCTCAATAGTCCTGCGGATGGAGTTTCTAAAATGGGCAATTAGCCTAACGATTATTTTTGCCGCGTTCTGGCTCAGCACGGTCGGCATATTCGAAGGCCAACGTTATTCTAACATTTTATTATTCCTAGCATCGACCTCCCTAACCTGCGCACTTGGGGTCTATAATATCGAATTAACTCGGCGCCGGGCATTTTTGATGCGGGTAGATATACAGCAAAAATCAGACAAGCTAGTCGAAATGAATGCCCGCGAAGTGCAAAGCGCTAAGAGCAAAAATGCGATGATCAATATTTTGGCCCATTTCTACAACACGCCAATTCATCAAATCAAAGGGTTTTCTGAATTGCTCCAAAGTTCAGGGGACACGCTTGATGAGGATACATCAGCGGGCTATTTGGATCAAATTATCAACTCGACGGTCAGTCTCAATAGATTCACCCAAAAAGTGTTAGAGTATAATACTTTGCCTGAAGTGCCGAAGGTCGCAGACTTCACCACTGTCTCCATTGAATCCATTCTCAAACCAGCAATCGATGACGCCAGCGCACTGACAACGTGCAAAACCGATATTGAGGACTTCAAGATCACCGGTCCAGCCGATCAACTGACCATGATAATGACAAGCCTGGTCGACAATATTGCCGAACATGCCGGGGATGTCAGTCTGATCTCGATCACAGCACTGATTGAAAACGACATAGCTCGGATTGAAATTAGCGACAATGGCACTGGACTAACAACAGCCCAGTTCGCCGAGTCAGTGCTGCCATTTCAAGAATTAACCAAATTCATGGCCATGGGCGAGAAGGTCCCGATGGGCCTTCGTTATGCTGAAAAAGTCCTGAACATGCTCGGCGGCGAAATTCAAGCCATCGAAGGCTTGGCGGGAACAAAATTGCAGCTCACCTTCCCGGCCATTTATGACGCCCAAAACGACCCATGGCTTGAACATGAGCAGGCCACGGCCTAGCCAGCAATATTCCTCGATTGGGATTGTGCTAACGCCCCTTCATTCTGGCCCGACTTTGCCCCTTGCCCTTCGACCCTGCTTCGGTTACACCCCGCGCCTGAGCGATGGTCAGCGCCACCTAGCTACTAGGTCGAGAGGTCTCGAAGGGTGCTGAGCCAAAGGGTTAACTGAGGTCTCCTCCTTGGTTAAGTCTCCATCGCCCTCCAGGAGCATAATAATGCCTCTATACGAACACGTATTTATGGCCCGGCAGGATATATCCCCGGCCCAGGTTGAATCCCTGACTGAGGAATTGCAGGGCATCATCAAGGACAATGGTGGCAAAATCGCCAAGTCCGAATATTGGGGCCTGCGGACCCTCCAGTATAAAATCGCCAAAAACCGCAAAGGGCACTATTCGCTGATGAATATTGAGGCGGAACCAGCTGCAATGGCGGAACTTGAACGGCAGATGAAAATCAACGAAGACATTTTGCGCTTCTTGACCATCCGCGTTGATGAACACAATACCGACCCATCCCCCGTTTTATCGCGCCGTGATCGCGGCGACCGCCCTGATCGTGGTGATCGTGGCCGGGGTGACCGCGACCGTGGTGATCGCGGCGACCGTGGTGACCGCGACAATCGCGGCCCTCGGTCTTAAAGGAGAAATTTGATGTCTAAACCATTCTTCCGTCGCGCAAAATCCTGTCCTTTTACAGGCGAGAACGCGCCCAAAATTGATTATAAAGATCCAAAACAATTGCAACGGTATATTTCCGAGCGCGGCAAAATCGTGCCCTCGCGGATTTCCGCTGTGTCCAATAAAAAGCAGCGTGAGCTGGCCCGGGCGATTAAACGCGCTCGGTTCCTCGCTCTCCTGCCTTATGTAGCGGAGTAAATCACATGGAAGTTATTCTCCTCGAACGCGTCGAACGGCTCGGCTCAATTGGCGACACTGTCAGTGTCAAAGCAGGTTTTGCCCGCAACTTCCTGTTGCCAAAAGGCAAAGCCTTGCGTTCCACCAATGCAAATCGCGCCGTTTTTGAAGCTCAACGCGAGCAAATCGAAGCCCGCAACGCAGAAGCTCGGGACGCCGCCACCAATGTCGGCACCGATCTTGATGGCAATGTATATGTCTTGATCCGGCAAGCCTCTGACATGGGCGTGCTCTACGGCTCTGTCTCCTCCAGAGATATTGCTGAGGTTGCCACCGCCGACGGCCATAAGGTTGAACGCGCGCAAGTCGTCCTCGACAAGCCGCTCAAATCTCTCGGCATTCATGATGTCAAAGTCGTGCTTCACCCTGAAGTCTTTGTCACCATGCAGGTCAATATTGCCCGCACCGAAGATGAAGCCGCGGCGCAAGCTCGTGGCGAAGATGTTCTGGCGCGCAAGGACGACATCCCTGACGAAGATCGTCTTGAAACGACAGAAATGTTTGAAGATGAAGACGATGCACCGGCCCCAGAAGCTGATGCTGAGGCTGAGACAGAAGACGACGCTTAGGATTAAGTTTCGTCTTTCAACACGACATAAAAGGCCACACCGACATCGGATGTGGCCTTTTTTTTGATCTTGAATTGGCGAGCCTTGCTGTAGAACCCTTGCCTTGACGCGCTGTTGTGGAAAGAAACATCTACCTCCCCCCAATCAGGTGCGCGGAACCGCTGGCTTGCTGTTCTCGATCTGCTACTATCCGGGCTATGGCCGATGGCAATGCACATACCCCGCCTCAGGATGAAACCCAAAAAGCCCCGTATAATCTTGATGCGGAACAGGCACTGCTGGGCGCGATCCTATTTGATAACGAGATTTACTATCGGATTTCAAATTATCTGAAAACCGAGCATTTTTACGATCCCGTGCATCAACTGATTTATTCCTCTTGCGAAAAACTTATTGTCTCGGGCCGCCTCGCCTCGCCCGTGACATTGAATAATTATCTCGCCGATAACCCGGCCTTGAACGAGCTTGGCGGCAGCAAATATTTAGCCGACCTCGCCACCAATGTCCCCTCCACTGCCGGGGCGGCGGATTATGCTCAAGTAATTTTTGACCTTTCAGTCTCCAGAGGATTGATGCGACTTGGCGGCGATATGGTCGACCGAGCCCGCAATGCTGACATTGATGACGACCCGCAAGCCCAAGTTGAAAGCGCCGAAGCAGAACTTTATAAACTCGCGGAAACCGGCAAATATGGCGGCGGCTTCACGCCCTTTGAAAATGCGCTAGCCGAAGCGATCAACGTTGCCAGTGCTGCGTTTGAGCGCGGCGGCGGTCTTGCTGGGGTCTCTTCCGGCTTGATTGATCTCGACCGCAAGCTTGGCGGTTTACATAAATCCGACTTGATCGTTTTGGCCGGTCGCCCATCAATGGGCAAAACCGCGCTCGCCACCAACATCGCGGTTAATGCGGCCCGGGCCTACAAGCCAGAAGCGCAACCCGATGGCTCGATCAAAGCCGGTGACGGCGCGGTTGTCGGCATGTTTTCGTTGGAAATGTCCGCCGATCAACTGGCCGGCCGGATCCTGTCGGAGTTTTCGAAAATCCCATCGGACAAAATCCGCCGCGGTGATATTGACCAAGCGGATTTCGACAAGGTTTATGAAGCCTCGCGGATGCTCTCTGACTTACCCTTGTTCATCGATGATACCGGCGGCATCTCCATCGCACAACTTAGCGCCCGGGCGCGGCGATTAAAGCGCCAGCATAATCTTGGCCTTTTGATCGTCGACTATTTACAACTGGTCACCGGCTCGAAAAAAACCGGCGATGGCCGGGTCCAGGAAATTACTGAAATTACCATGGGGCTGAAATCCCTGGCGAAAGAATTAGAAGTCCCGGTGATCGCCCTGTCGCAGCTCTCGCGGCAAGTTGAGCAGCGCGAAGACAAACGTCCGCAACTCTCGGACTTGCGCGAATCTGGTTCGATTGAACAAGACGCGGATGTGGTGATGTTCGTCTACCGCGAAGAATATTACCTGTCCCGCGAGGAGCCCAGCGAGACTTCAAAAGATGCCGCGGCGAAAATCTCTGAATGGCAAGAACGGATGCAAAAAGCCGCAGGTCTGGCTGAAGTCATCATCGGCAAACAACGCCACGGCCCGATTGGCAATATCAAACTCTCATTTGACGCCAGCACAGTGAAATTTGGCAATCTCGCCAACCCCGACCGCTATGGCAATGAGCGAGATGATTTTTAGCCAGTCGCGCGTTAATTTCAGGCTCGCTCGAATAAAGTCGGAAGAGGTGGTTGTAGGCAGGCCCTCACCCGCTCGCCAACGCTCGCTGGCCTCTCCCAAAGGGAGAGGCAAGAAACATGACCCTTTTCCCTCTCCCACCTTTGCCCAGCGCGTCGGCCATAAAGTCACCAAAATATCAAAGAGCAGTTTGGGTTGCGTTCTGGGTGCGCAGCACCGCCCCCGTATGTGGGGGGAGTTCATGTGTCGTCCCGGGCGAAGACCCGGGATCTGACATGCGGGCCTCCGTCCCCCCAAAGCTGCTGTAAGGTACAAACAGACCTGATCATGAGGAGGCTTTTTGGTACCAGCCTTTAGAGGATCAGGGGATGCACGCGGGATGGACGGGATGTGGATCTCGTATACGTTCTGCCGACCCTTCTTTTTCCTTTTTTCGCGAGAAATAAAGGTGCCTTCCGGAAGGGTGACAGAATAATGCAGGGCGTTGGTTGAAAGGCCGCACTCTACTAATATAGCAAGCGAGCCTTCAATGAACGCCCGCC
>JAZGEB010000207.1:0-3756 GCA_036478515.1 Parvularculaceae bacterium
CATCGCTTTGTAGCGGCCCCCTTGTTCGCCAATAAAGAGGAAGGATTTACCGCCAGTTTTGAACGAGCTTTGGGTGCAGGCGGTGCCTTCATCGACATCCGAATATTGGCTCGCCTTGAGCCGGATCGGCTCGGTCGGGTCTTTCATTAACTAGTTCTCCTTGGTCACCATTAGCCATCTTCGCGATAGACCAAAATTGTCAGGCCTAATATCAGCGCCAAGGCGGTTGGCCCCCAAGCGGCCAGCAATACCGGGGTGGTGCGCGCTTCGGCCATGCCCGCAGAGAGTTCTTGGAGCAGGAAAATCAGGAAGCCACAGGCAATCCCGGAGACCACCAAAACGCCCGTGCCGCCGCTGCGGATCGGTCGCAAAGTAAACCCAGCGGCGATCAGAATGACCGCGATCAGTTGAAACGGCAAGGCCAGAAGTTGCTGATAGCGCAAGCGATATTCAACTGTTTCCAGCCCGGCATTGGTCGCTTTCGCGATGAAGCCGGGCAAGTCCCACAGTGACATCGAGCCCGGTTGGGCGATACTTTCGGTTAGGTCTTCAAGGTCAAAGGCGGAGGTCACTCTTTGCGAGGCGATGATCGGGGCGCTGGTGTCTTCAATCGAATAGCGCCGGGCCTGTTTTAGCATGAAGCCGCGATCATCAATATCGGCGACATCCGCATCCCAGCGTTCGATAAAAACGCCCGCGAGGGAGCGACGCCACAAGGTTACTTTTTCCAGCTGTTGCTCGTCCTCATTATAAGTTTCGGCATGAAGCGTCACGGCAATATCGCCATCGCGCTCTCTCAGCCAGATACCGCCTTCAAGTTCCCTTAAAAGACCGGACCGTTTGCCCTTGATATTATTGCTAAAAACTTGCGCCTCTTCGGAAAGAGATGAGGCCACTGGATCTAACAATAAAGTGGTCAAGAGGCCAAAACCTAAGGCCAGAGCCACTAACGGCCCAACTAATCCCCAAATCGACACGCCCGCAGAGCGCATCACCGCAATTTCAGAACCGCGATTGAGCCGATGCAAAGCGATCATCGCGCCATAAAGAAAGCCAAACGGCAACAAAGCCAGCGCCAGTTTTGGTAAGCGCAACAAAGTCAGAACCAGCGCATTGCTCAGCCCCGAACCTTCAACCCGGCTAAAACTGCGCAGACTATCGGGTAGATCAGCGAGGAGGATAATGGCGGATAGTCCGGCGAGGATCATCAAGATCGAGAGACCAGCGCGGCGGCTGAGATAGACAAATAGGCGCGGGGTCATGCGAGCGCCTCATTTTTCTTATTCCGAAACAGCGCCCGCCGCTTGCGCAAGCCCGATTTCGGCTTTCCGATTAAAAAACCCATCATCAAGACACTGGCGATCAGCGGGATCAGATATTGGACAATATTCAATGACGGCAGGCTGGCGGCATTATTCTGCACCACAATCCCGGCAATGCGGATTGCGATCACGCCAAACACAGCAAAGCTGATGCGGCGGCCATAGCCATTGCGATTGACCGGCCCGAGCAACAAAGCGCAACACGCCGCTAGCACATAAACGAAGGGGTAGAGCGGGGTTGCCAGTCTGGCATGACCATTGGCGATAAATTTGCCGTCCATCGCCGGATCATAAGGCTCAACAATGCTGGGGTTTAACAGCTCCGGGATAAAGCGCTCGGTTTCTTCTAAAAACAGCGCGCCGCCAAGGTCTTGATAAGGGGCGAGGTCAACGGTGGTTTCCTCAAATCGGACAATGTTGATGTCTCTGGTGCCGGGGATAATGCGCTGAATATTGCCGCGGGCTAGATGCAGGCGCGGGGCGCCGTCGCTGGCTTCGCGATAAAGCCCACTCTCAGCCATATAAGTTACCGGGCCACCTTCCACCCGTCGATCATAAATCATCACCCCGAGATATTGCCCGCCGGGCCGGACTTCTTCGGCATAAATCATCATGCCGTCGACAACTTTGTTGAATTTGCCACTGACAATCAGGTTCTTGGCGATGTCATTGCGGACCGAATGAATCTCCTGTTTCAACGCCCGGTAGGAGCGCGGCATTAGATCAACATTGAGCAAAAGGGTTACAGCGGAGGCACAAAAAGCCAGAGCCAAGAGCGGCCGGGCGATGGTTAAGCGATTTGCCCCGGCCATGGTCATCACCGATATTTCACTATCGGTTTGCAATCGGTTGAGCAGTACTAAAGCCGTCGCCAGCACCATTAGCGGCAGCACAATAACCACGAGGCTCGGGACCATCAACACCACTACTTTGGCGAAGGATAACAGGCTGCCGCCATCTTCGACCATTAGTTCAACCCGTTGCAACATCTGCGTCAGCCAGATCACCAATGTCACCGATAGCGTCATCAGCGCCAGGGGCTTCAGGCTTTGGGTGAAAATATATCGGTCTAATCGGGTCAAAGACGAAATTTCTTTTGTTATTTTCGGGCTTGAGCAATTTCCTTAGCGGGCAAATTGGCCTAGCACAATTAACAAGAGTGTCATTCGGCTGGAATACACGATTTTTCTTGGGAGCTACACGTAATGAACTTAACTTTCTCAAAAAATGCCCTGCCAAAAACTGGCGTAGTGGTGTTTGCTGTATTTGACGGCAAGGACATGTCGGGCATCAAGGGGGGCAAAGCCTTTGCCGCTGCAGATAAGACCAGCCGGGGAGCGCTGGCAAAAGCTGCTAAGGCGGCCGGGTTCACCGGTAAAAAAGGCCAACTCAAGGAATTATTCGCGGTTCATGGAACGCTCAGCGATACCGTGTTGCTGGTTGGCGCGGGCAAGGCCAATGATCTGACGGGCAAGGCGGCCGAAGAATTGGGCGGCAATGTTGTTGCCAAATATTTCAAAAGCGGCGCCAAAGCCGTGACATTCGCGCTGACAGGTTTTGCTGGCGGCGACTTGGATAATGCCACAGCCGCGTCCCATGTCGCGATTGGCGCTCGCTTGCGCGGCTACGCGTTTGACAGCTACAGAACCAAAGCCGAAAAGTCGCAATTGCAAAGCTTGAAAAAAATCACGATCAACCTCGAAGAGATGAACGAAGCACGGGTTGCTTTTGCGGATCATGACAAAATTATTGATGGCGTGTTCTTGACCCGCGACCTCGTGTCAGAGCCACCGAATGTTCTGTATCCTGAAAGCTTTGCTGAGCGTTGCCGCGAGTTGGAAACTCTCGGCGTGAAGGTTGAAATTCTTGGCGAAAAGCAAATGACCAAATTGGGCATGGGCGCGTTGCTCGGTGTCGGACAGGGCTCAAGGCGTGATAGTCGTCTGGTGGTGATGAAGTGGATGGGCGGTAAAAAGGATGAAAAGCCGGTGTGTTTTATCGGCAAAGGCGTTACCTTTGATACAGGCGGGATTTCGCTAAAACCCGGCGCTGGCATGGAAGAAATGAAATTTGACATGGGCGGCGCTGGCGCTGTCACCGGGGCGATGTGCGCCTTGGCCGGGCGCAAAGCCAAGGCCAATGTCATCGGTCTGATCGGCTTGGTCGAAAATATGCCCGATGGTAATGCCCAACGTCCCGGCGATGTCGTCACCACCATGTCTGGCCAGACTGTGGAGATTTTAAACACCGATGCCGAAGGTCGCTTGGTGCTCGGCGATGTGCTGACCTATACGCAGGAAAAATACAATCCTGCTTGCATGGTCGACCTGGCAACCCTAACCGGCGCAATTATCATTGCGCTGGCTCATGAACATGCAGGCGTGTTTTCGATGACTGACGAGATCGCCGACATGCTGATCAGCTCGGGTGAAAG
>JAZGEB010000208.1:0-19651 GCA_036478515.1 Parvularculaceae bacterium
GCGGCGAAAGCTTGGCCACGGCGCTGGCGCGCGAAGTCCTCGAAGAAACCGGGGTTACAATCAACATTCTTGGTTTGATTGAAGTCTTCGAAGCTTTACCGCCCGCGCAGAAAAGCAAGACGAAAAAAAATCAGGTGGCCAAACATTATGTCATGGTTGATTATGTCTGCGATTGGGTCAGCGGCGATGTTGTCGCTGGAGATGATGCCAAATCCGCCAAGTTTGTTCCCTACCCTGAGGCCATAGAACGTTTAGCCTGGGATGAAACCAGACGCGCCTTGGCAATGGCCAGGGACGCGCGCGCAAAGGCTCTCGCCCAAACTTAACCCTCGGCGCCTGCCTCAGAGCCAGTTACCCAGCCATTAGAGTTTCGAGCACTCTCCGGAGACGGAGTTTCTGTCAAAACATCCTGAAGTAAATCTTCCATTGTCGATGGACGCTCGACTACATGTTCAGCTTGATCGACCATTGATTGTTGCTCATGGGAGACTAGACTGATAAAACCACCGACTTCATCCAATAAATCTATAATACGGCGTGTCGGGATGTATTCCACAACTTGTTCTGCTGGACGGCCGTTTAATCCGGCCAGCATTGTTTGTTTCCAGATGCGCGCCGGCGCCCCAGAGCCGCTGATATAGTTTTTACCGACCGTCATCGGCGAGTTATCATCTTTGCCAAGCCAGACCACACCGACCATGCCACTCACATGACCAGCAAACCAAGCGTCGCGACTATTTTGTGTCGTCCCGGTTTTACCTGCTGCTCGGTAACCCGGAAGCCGGGCATGAACACCAGATCCTTTGGCCACAACGGAACGCAACATATGGTTCATGGCGACCAGCGTTTTTTCATCGGTCACCGGCTGACCGAGGGTGTATTGGTGCTCATAAAGAGAGCGACCATCTTCCGTCGTGACGCTCCTTATAATGTAGGGCTGTGCCGGCACCGCATCATTTGCAAAAGTCGCATAAGCCCCAGCAAGCTCCAGCGGCGTCACCTCCATCACGCCTAAGGCTAAGGCAGGTCCGGGATCTTCCAGGTCGGTAAACCCGCTTCTTCGGGCCATCATCGCAACTTTATCTCGCCCGACTATTTCTTGTAGTCGAATGGCAGCAGCGTTTAAAGAACGCGAAAATGCCTCGGTCATGGGCACCGCATCATAATATTTATTTTTATAGTTTTTTGGTGCCCAATCACCGATTTCTATCGGCGTGTCTTCAATTATATCTTCCGGCTTAAAGCCGTTTTCCAAGGCAGTGAGGTAAACCCATGACTTAAAAGACGAGCCTGGTTGGCGCTTGGCTTGCGTCGCTCGGTTATACTCGCTAGCGGCATAATCACGACCGCCGACTAGAATACGAATAGCGCCTTCTTTTTCCATTGCGACAGCCGCAATTTGTGTATCATCCGTAATCAGACGGTCTAGTTCCGCTGCGTTTGCAATTATTTTCTCAGTGGCCTTTTGCGCTTCAAGGTCTATGGTCGTATGAATGATGATATTTTCAGGCGCCGCTCCGATCAACGATTGCATTTTAAAAATCGCATGATCCACTGCGTAAGGGGCAATAATTTCGCGCTCAACTGTGGTCGCAATATTCATGGCCCGTTGCTGATCTGCCGTTGATTTATCGATTATCCCAGCATCAACCATGGCGTTTAAAACGATGGATGCCCGTTTACGTGCAGCAGTAATATTCGATGTCGGCGCATATTTGGACGGCGCTTTCAACAGGCCAGCCAGCATTGCCGCTTCACCAATCGATAAATTTTCCGGTGCCTTGTCAAAATATCTGTCGGCAGCCGCATGCAAACCATAAGCGCCCGCACCGAAATAGACATTATTGAGATAGAGTGAGAGAATTTCCTGCTTCGAATATTGCATCTCCAACCACACCGACAGGAGAACTTCTTGCGCCTTTCGCTTCATCGTCCGATCCGGAGAGAGAAAGAGGTTTTTTGCCAATTGTTGAGTTATGGTCGAGCCACCCTGGCGGACATTTCCCGCACTAACATTGATCAGCAACGCCCGTCCGATTGAAATCGGGTTGACGCCCATATGATGATAGAAGTTACGATCTTCCGTGGCGATAAAAGCGCCGGTGACGTGGACTGGCAGCCGCGCCAGAACAACCGGCTCGCCATAATACTGGCCATAGGTGGTGATGAAATTATCGTTGCGATCCAGAACCGTCACCCGGGGCGGGTGATCGCGACCTGCGATCATATTTGGGATGGGTAAATCTCGACTATACATATAGACAAAAAGAGCGACTGCCATGACCAGTAGATAGCAAAAAAAGGCAACCTTATAGGTAAAACGAAACATCACCCGCGACCATCCAGGCCACTGCCAACTGGTTTTGGCCGAGCGCTTACGAGTGGCTGCTTTGCGGCGGCGCTTCTTCAAAATGGCAGCCTTGCGGGCCACGGGCCGAGTGGCGGATTTTCGTTTAATTGTGGAACGGCCTACTCCCGCGCGTGGCTTGCGCCCGGCGGTTGATTTTTGTTTCGAGCCTGCTCGTTTTCTGGTCATCAATGCACCATCGGCGCAAGGCGTTAAAAGAGCCTAAACAAGACCTTAACTGAGATCACAAATCCACATAATTTATTCATGATAATTTCTAAAGAGTGAATCTCATTGCTGGTGCGGGCACCAAGATACAAAAAAAGGGCAGCGCCGAAGCACTGCCCTAATCAATTCTTACAGCAAACCAGTTTGACTAGAAGCCGAACTTCACGTCTGTACGACGGTTGAGAGGCTCACGCGTCCCATCGTCTGTAGCTTTGGCTGGGTTACTTTCACCCAGAGCCTCAACTGAAATCGCGTCGGCTGGAATGCCGTTGGAGACCAGCGCTTCACGAACAACTGAACCACGACGTGCTGACAACGCATTGTTGTAAGCAGAAGAACCAGCCGTATCTGTATTACCCTGAACTGTGACAGTTTTGATGTCATATTCCTTGGCTTCAGCAGATTTCGCAGCAATCAAAGATTGAGCCGCGTCGGTCAGGTTAGATTTGTCATAGTCAAAGTAAACTGTCAGAGCCAGATCAGTTGGCGCATCAACAGTTTCCATGATTTCCGGTGGGCAGTCAGCGGTCACAACAACCCGGCTACCATCCCAGCAATCTTTGTAATCAATTGCGGCAGCGGCAGCAACTGGAACAGCAGCAGCGGCTGGAGCACCGAAGTTCCAACGCCAAGCGGCGGAAACTTCCTGAACACCAAATTCTGAATCAATTGAAACAGGCGCGGCGCTACCATTGATGAACGCGCCATATTTGAATTCGGCTGTGTCCATGTAGCGATATTTCAGATCAATCGCCATGTTGTCGGCGAGATCAAAAACAACACCGACAAGGCCTTGATAGGCCAGAGCATAATCATGATCGCCAACAACGCCAAGATATGGCGCGTTTGGTGTCAATGCTGTCGCTGCTGTGCCGACAGTAGAAATATTGTCGAAGCTGCCATCAAAACGGGCAGCACCAAGACCAACACCAACATAAGGTGTTAAGCGGCCAAATGTGTCTGAGTTGAAATCTTTAATCGCGTTCAACATCAAAGATGTTTGTGAGACGTCACCGCGCATGCCAGGGAAACCGGCAAAGCCAAGGCCATCGCCTGGAATAGCGTCAATATTTTTTGTGCGCGTGGAAAGCTCAAGCTCACCGCGCCAACCATTGGCAAAATACTTACCTAGTGCGCCTTGAACGGCGATATTATCATCTGTCTCGAGGTCGGACGTAAATGAATTCGGGAACGCATCGCCGCGATCTTCAAAGTCATTATCCGGGCCATCAAAAGACCAACCCGCACCAAGCGAACCATACATACCTTCTTGAGCATTCACGGCTGTTGTCAGCGAAAATGCACCAGCTGCTGCTAGCAGAGCAATTTTGAGTTTCATAAGACCCCTCCTACAGGTGACCTAAACTATTCATAATTCGTGCGGAACACACTGAATTCATATTAACGTTTACCGAGAGACATTACTGTTCGGCAACCGTTTTTTTTGAAAATTCGCTCCCGAGTGCGAAAACGGGACAGCGTGTTGCAAAAACGTCGCGCCCTGTGCTTACACTTGAAAAAGCAAACAAATCCTTACCAGAGTGTATCAAATTGAATTAAGTCGATATTGAGGCCTGCCATGGCGTTACTATTCTCGCGGAACCCAACGGGGGATGCCTTGTAACTAATTGATTTTATTGAGTTATTATTGAACATTGAGAATCATTGATATATCTAATGACGGCTCTGCCCCAAACGATCAGAGCGCGCGCCATGAAGATTTCTGGCCAATAATCAGCCTCCGCTCGTCTATTTTCTGCACACTTGCTTTAACCAATAGCGCGCCACCCCTTATCCGCGAACACCAGCCTGCTTAATCCCATTATCGGGACATTATGGGGACTTGGGCGGATCATGGGGCCGATCATAAGGGCCGACCACCGCCTCATAATCAGCGGCAATGGCGCTCGAAACCTGCCGAATTTCCTGCTCTAACGCGGCCATTGAGGGCGCACCGCAATAAGTGGAAAGAGCGACTTTTTGCCTCAGGGACATTGCTTCAGGGCGTAAAACCGGACCAAGGCTCGCGCGCGCGAATTGCAAGATCGTTTCATAAAGCTTTGCGGCGCTCAGTAATCTTGTGCTCATCGCCTTTGAAAGCAGACCGGCGGATTGCAAAATTGGGATGATATCCCAATTATTCTCAGGAAATCGGCCAAGCTGGTGACCCTCTCTCAAGGCCAGATATTGGCAAATAAAATCAATTTCCGTCAGCCCCCCTTGGAGGCGCTTAATATCCCATATTGACTTGGCCGGTTTGCCTGTCAGCAATTTTTGCCGCATGTCGAGAACATCTTTTTGGAGTTTTACCGGTGCTCTTTTTGTGCTCAGCAATGCCTCAATTTCGGTGGATAATTTAGACGCCAGTCGAACGTCTCCCGCTATCACTCTTGCTTTAGTCAGCGCCATCAACTCCCACGTCCAGGCATCATTGTGATAATAATCTTTAAAGGCCTGCACACTAACCGCCGCGGGCCCAGCCCCCCCAGATGGCCGTAGCTGCATGTCTATCTCATACAGCCCCCCTTCTGAAGTTTTCGCCGATAGCCCGGTGACAAGACGACGGACCAGCCGAGTGAACCAGGTAATGCCTTCTAAGGGCCGATCGCCGTCTGACAGTGCTCCGCCATCGACATCATAAACAAAGACCAAGTCGAGATCAGAGGTTGCCGTCAGGGATCGCGCACCCAACCGTCCCATGCCAATCACGGCGATCTCGCCTTCTATCTCACCATGCAGTCTTCGCATTTCTTGTTGCGCTAGGGGCAAGATAGCATTGACGGCATTATCTGCTATTTGGGCAAAGGCTAGTCCTGATTGTCTTACGTACCGCTTGCCCAAGACCACCTGAATTGATTGCTTAAACCTCGCATCACTAATCTCCCGTCTTATCCGATCAAGCCCCTCTTCAAAACTTTCAGCATCGCGGTAAGCTGTGAGCGCGACCTCATCGCGCGCGCGCTTGCCGGATAAAAACAGGGTCTCGACCAGCCGCGATCTGCGCGCCATATTTTGCGAGAGCAGCGGCGCAACTTCGCCCAAATCCACCAGAATGTTGATCAGATCAGGGTTTTTCAAAAACAGCGAGAACACCTGAACCCCAGAGCGCATATCGCGGAGGAAATCATCGAGGAGGCGAAAAGCACGATCCGGCTCTTCTGCCTTCGCTATTGCGCTCAATAATGCCGGCACCAGCCTGGTCAGCAATTCTTTGCCGCGCTTTGACGCTGTGACCCGCATGCCGCCTGCGTGCCATCCCCGAATAACCGCGCACACCATTGATGGATCCGCAAATCCCAAAGACCGAAGTGCCCTTATAGTATTCGGATCATCGTCCACACCGGTAAAAACTAAACTACCGGCATCAACGGACAAAGCATCATGGTCAATAAACAAGTCAGCATAATGATCGTGAACTCTAGCCAGCGTTTTGAGAATTTTTTGCTCAAACAACTGCCGATCAGTTTCGCCGCAAAACTTCATGAAACGGTGCATTGCAGGTTCATCATTGGGCAATTTATGAGTCTGCTCATCCTGTACCATTTGCAAGCGATGTTCGAGGTGGCGCAAATAGAGATAGTCTAAGCTCAAATCTTTTGCGGTTTGCTTATTGATATGCCCCGCCGTTTCGAGTTGTGCCAAAGCCCCAAGGGTAGTTTGGTCCCGCAGTAATGAATTTCGCCCGCCGAGAATCAGCTGTTGAGTTTGAACAAAAAACTCTATCTCTCGGATACCACCACGTCCAAGCTTTAAGTCATGTCCGGCAAACGACATTTCAACACCCCCTTTAACCGCATGAATTTGTCGCTTGATCGAGTGAATATCTTCAATCGCTGCAAAATCAAGATACTTTCGCCAGATAAAAGGTTCTAATATTTTCAACAACTTTTGACCGAGTAATTTATCCCCAGCGCAGGCTCTGGCTTTGATAAAAGCTGCTCTCTCCCAATTTTGTCCGTAT
This sequence comes from Parvularculaceae bacterium, assembly GCA_036478515.1. Taxonomy (GTDB): domain Bacteria; phylum Pseudomonadota; class Alphaproteobacteria; order Caulobacterales; family Parvularculaceae; genus CALLVA01. The sequence continues at coordinate 6,537 of JAZGEB010000208.1, forward strand.
GTCTCGTAGTAATTTTCAGCCATCTCCAAGGACACAGCTATCGCCGATGATCCAGGGTCTGGGCGTAACCGAAGATCGGTTCTAAACACATACCCATCTGCGGTTTGGTCATTCAACACAGCGACCATAATCTGTGTGATTTTCACCGCTAATTGTGCTGGACCCCAGCGGGCCTGATCCGTTTTGTCCTTCAAATATGGCAATGCGGCCGCATCATAGATGACGACCAGATCTATATCACTGGAGTAATTCAACTCCCCAGCCCCATGCTTGCCCATGGCGATAACGCTTATGCCCGGTGTATGTTTTGATGAGTTGATCTTGGCCGCGTCAAGTTTCGCTCTCTTATCCGTTGCCAAAGCCATCAATCCAGCAAGTAGAGCGGCCTCAACGCATGCATCGGCAAAATCAGACAGATGTTGCATCACCTCTTGGTCGCTCAGCACACCGCCCAAATCAAGCAGCGCCAACAGCAAAGCCATTTCTGTTTTGGCATGCCTTAATTGTTGTTTTACGTGATCAATATTTGTTTTATCCATCGCACTGACACGGGCGAGAATATCCCCAATCGCTGCCCTCGGCGATAATTTCAACAAGGCAGGCAATTGTTCTTGGCAGCGCGCAAGCGCGCGTTCTAAATAAGGTGAGCCAGCACAAACGCTTGCAAAAAATGGTTTCAGCTCAATCGGGTACCATGTCGCACCAGATAGTGGCGAGCCCTTCGCATCTGAAACTGGCCATGTCGCAACGGACGATGCCACTAGCTTTGCTAAAATGGATTGATTGGTAAAACCCATACGGCAAAGTGTACCCTATTTGTTGGAACCGCCATAAAAAAACCTGCACCCCAAAAAGGAGTACAGGTTAGTTGTTTAGACTCATAGAGACTTATTTTTTGACGCCAGCAGCGACCTTCAAATTTGAAGAAGGCTTGAAGCGCAGGCTTTTTGACGCCTTGATTTTAATCTCTTCACCAGTACGCGGATTGCGACCTTTACGCGCTGCCCGCTTGGCAATCGTGAATGTACCAAATGTTCCAATGGTATATTTGCCGTCTTTCTTGGCTTTTTTCAGGCCTTTTTCTACTTGGCCAAAAACCAATTCGACAGTCCGCTTGGCTTCAGCAACACTCATATCGCCAGCGTCTGCAACGTTTTCAATGAATTCAGCTTTGCTCATTTTTTTATCCTTCACTATGGTTGAACTACTCTCCGCCCTCTTTTGCGACGGATGCGACTCACAAAGCGCTGATTTTTACTAGGTTTCAAGTGCAGAGTTGCCCTAATGACCAGTATTTTGCTTGTTTTTTAGGATGAAACCGAAAAGTTTTTTGATTGCGTCGCTTCCGAATCACCTGGCAGTCGCTTTTTCGTCACAAGTTTTGGTGATTTTTGAGGTGCAGGGGGGAATGAAAGGGCAATTGATAAACCATAGCCGTTGGATGGGTCCAAGCTGTTTTCCGGGGTCTTGCGGGCAAGCCCATCAGCAATGGTCAACCTTGCTTCATGGGCTCGAGCAATCGCCGCCACCATCGATAGACCAAGACCACTGCCTTGCGATGTACGACTTTCTTCAAGGCGGACAAAGCGATTGAGAATTTTGGGTCGATCAGAGGCAGCAACACCCGGACCATTATCCGCAATAGTCAATCTGACAGAATTACCCGGCGCCTTTTGCAAGGACACGATAATTTTCCCAGGCTCTGCCGATGTCACTATCCCGGGCCATTTGGCGTATTTAAAAGCATTATCAAGTAGGTTAGACAGCGCTTGGGAGACCAACTCGCGCGAGCCAAGAATATCCGGCACTGGGTCAAGCTTAGTGGTCAAGGTAAAGCCGGCATCTTGTGCAGCCGGTTCATACAACTCCGCCACTTGCTCGACAATTGCAATTATATTTATGGGTTGTAGAACGCCAGCCCCTTCGCCTGCCTCCAACCTTGTGATCGATAACAAGGCATTAAACGTCTCGAGCAATTTTTCCGTTTCAATGCTCAAATTCGCCAGCGCTTCGTCCCGGTCATCGCCCTTTAGAGACATAGCCTCATGAATATGATTGCGGATGCGGGTCAATGGCGAACGCAAATCATGCGCAATATTATCGCTGACCTCTCGCATTCCAATCATCAAACGCTCAATTTGATCTAACATGCCGTTGAGATTTTCTGCTAAACCATCAAACTCATCCTGCCCCCCCTCAACCGGAATACGCCGGGATAAATCACCTTTTCTGATCGCTGCTACAGCCTGATTAACCTTGTCCACTTTCGAGAGGAAAGAGCGGCTCGTGATGATCCCGAGAATCAGCCCCAAAAATAACGTCACAATGCCAACACGTATCATTGTACTGCGGGCATTATTCTGCAGTTGGTTTAGGGCGGTTACATCGCGAGCGGCCAATATCACGAAGTCTAATTTTCCTGTCCGCGGATCTCGTATCCGCCCGATCCGACCCATCGCATTGCGCGAGCTGTTGAGGTCACCCCGAAAATTTGTTGGCGTATAGGTAAAGCGAAACAAGCCCTTGGTGTTTAGCGCTTCACCCGGCATATTCTTCAATGGACTATCATTCAAGACCATCCCATTTGGCGCGCTGACGATCAGATAGAGAGCATCAGCCCGGCGCCGACCACGCGCCCGCACTTGTTGCACCATCTGAGTCTTTGAGCGCTCGGAATAGACCCGTTCGAAAAATGCCAATTCCGTGGTCAATTCCATGTCAATTTGTTTGATCACCGGCCGGAATGTCGATTCATAGACAAAGATGATCAACAGCGTCACTGCGAACAAAAATAGCGAAATGTAAAGGAGGGTAAACCGAAACGCCGTCGTGCGTAAAAGACGCACCAGCCGACCGGGATTAGAGCCCATATCGACGCCCACCCCATCAACAGCAGCCGCGTCGCGGCTTGCCCGGCGCGTGGAATGTAGGGCGGGATTTTTTTTTGGCGAAACCGACATTCAACTTCTTTCGGCCAGTTGCGAAAAGGAGTCAAAGGCTTGCCTGGCCTAATCGTCAGCTGACAATGTATATCCAGCGCCGCGCACAGTTTTCAGCAGCGGTTTTTCAAATTCCTTGTCAATCTTACCACGCAATCGCGAAATATGCACATCAATGACATTCGTCTGGGGGTCAAAGTGATATTCCCAAACATTTTCCAGCAACATCGTCCGGGTCACAACCTGATCTGCATGGCGTAATAGGTATTCGAGGAGGCGGAATTCGCGCGGCTGCAAATCTATCTTTTTGCCCGCCCGGCGAACTGTGCGTGACAGAATATCCATTTCAAGGTCGCCGACCTGAAACTGAGTCATGACATTTGTCGGCGCCCGTCGGCGGCCAAGCGCCTCGATCCGAGCTAACAATTCGGAAAATGCATAAGGTTTTACCAGATAATCATCGCCGCCGGATTGCAAGCCAGCGACCCGGTCATCAACTTCGCCCAAGGCGGACAAAAACAGCGCCGGGGTTTCATCGCCAGACTTGCGCCGCGTCTCCAGCAAAGTCAGCCCGTCAATTTGCGGCAGCATCCGGTCAATCACATAAGCATCATAGCCGCCAGACTCAGCCATATTCAGCCCGGTTTCGCCATCTAGAGCATGGTCCACAGCATGGCCAGCTTCGCGCAATCCCTTGACCAGAAAGGCCGCAGCCTGACTATCATCCTCAATCACTAAAATCCGCATTTTTCTCGTTATCCCTGTTTTATCGATTTTAGGTGGTCGTTCTTGGTGCTGATTTCAAGAATGAGAAGCCCGCCTTTCCAGAATTTTAGGTAAGAAAAAGCGGGCTACTAAACTGAAAATCTAAAAAGGTAAGTCTCACCCCTCTTGCAGAGGCAAAGCTCTGAAGTCTCGCCTGTCGCCAATTTGAACACGCAACAACAATGCTTCTTTTTTACGTGACCGCGCCGCTTTGACCTGTTTTTCAAGGTCAGCCGGTGCTGCTATTTTTGCATCTTCTGCTTTGATGATGACCATGCCGGGGACAAGACCCGCATCTTCTGCTGCGGACCCACGATCAACTTTAGTGATCAACACTCCATCAACATCTTCGGGCACCCGAAATTTCTCCCGCGCCTCTGCACTCAATGGGGCAATGCGAATACCAAGTTTCAAGTCCGGACCCAAACCAGTGGACGAATTCTCTAATCGGCTGGGCTTGGTTTTGTCTTCTTTCAAACCAACCGAGCGATCGCCAAGCTTGACCATGATCAGCCGTTCTTTGCCATCTCGGATAAGCTTTGTCGCAGTATTGATACCTGGCCGAACATTACCAACCACCCGGGTCAGTTCTGCAGAACTGCGCACTGGGGTTTTGTTAAACGCCGTGATCACATCGCCATCTTCAATGCCCGCTTTTGCCGCCGGTGATCCCGGTTGAACACTAGAGACCAAAGCCCCCTTGGCAATTTTCAACTCAAGAGCGATCGCGATGGTCGCATCGACATCGCGAATTTCAACGCCGAGCCACCCCCTGGTGACGGAACCATTATCGATCAATTGGGCAACAACATTTTTGGCGGTGTCCGCCGGGATTGCAAAACCGATCCCAACACTGCCGCCCGACGGGGAGAAAATAGCTGTGTTAACGCCAACAACATTGCCTTTGAGGTCAAATGTCGGTCCGCCAGAATTACCCTTATTGATCGATGCATCAATTTGAATAAAGTTTTGATAAGGACTGCCAAAATAATTATTATCGCGACCCATGGCTGAAACAATACCCGAGGTGACGGTGCCACCAAGACCGAACGGATTGCCAACCGCAACAACAAAATCACCGACGCGTAAATTTACATCTTCGGCGAAACGTACAAACGGGACGGCCCGACCAGCATCAACTTTCAGTACTGCCAGATCCGTTGCCGGGTCTGTGCCGACCAATGTCGCTTTAAATTCGCGGCCATCACTCATCCGTATGGTGATTTCTTCAGCATCTTCAATGACGTGATTATTGGTAACGAGGTAGCCTTTTGAATTGATAAAAAAGCCTGAGCCTTGTGCTTGCTGTACGCGTTCGCGTGGTGCGCCTTCAAATTCAAACTGACGCCCGCGACCGCCAAATTGGCGCTCGAGAAATTCTTGCAATTCTTCCGGCATACCTTCAGAATTGCGCCCGTTCGGAATAGTTTGCTCGGTATGGATACTAACCACACTTGGGCTAACTTTCTCGACGATATCAGCAAAAGAAATTTCGCCGTCAAGACTGGCAGAAGGAGTTAAAAAGCGCGGCGCTTGTCCAGCCGCTGCATTGACGGCAATACCGCCGGAAAAGCCGATCGCGATCGCCGCTACCGCTCCAAGAAAAATATGTCGATTAGTCGTGCTCATTACCATCTTCCTATCTTAAAAACCGATGCCACCCTCAAGGTTCAAATATCTTGGCCTAGGATCTTCAAAACCCTATGCAAGACCTCTTAGGTGCCATTCCCCATAAGCGATAATGCCCTATTAAATATTACACCGCACTGACGGGGGGATTAAAAAACAGTAAGTCAGTAAAAAAAGCACCAGCCTGCTGGCCAGATTAAGCGGCGCGCGCGGCGTCCCCTATGGCATTGCGGATTTCGTCGGTATGACTCTCGCCCAATAAAGTATCGCTGATCTCGATCACATGATCCGACAATTTTACAGCTGCAAGCCGGCGGTCGCCACTTTCGTGCCGCACAATCCCGGTTAAATCCCTACCGTAAGTCTCCAATTGCGCCAGCACCGGTGACATTACTCGTTGATAATGGGCTGTTTTTCGCACTGTGGCGGCTGTTTTGTAGGCCCGTGCCAGAAATCCAGCTGCGGTTTGACCCCGCGCGATGATGATTTCAGCTGCCGGGTTGCCAATCATCCAGGCTGGATCCGGTTGCAGCACATCTTGCTCATTTTTGATCAGGGGCAAAGCATCTCGCAAGCCGAGTTGTGCCTGGCGCATCAGCCGGTCAAATAAATCCCCGACTTGGCCAAATGTCACTTCCAGCCCTTCGGTTAACGTTCCGTAAGAGACCCCGTCACCTTCATTGCGCACCGATGTGACAAGCGCGACCAGCCGGTCAAATGTTCTCAATACGGGGAGGGACATGGCATCAAGCGATACTTCGCGCTCAACCCAATCGATCATCTGTTTCAGGATCTGGGTCAGATAGTCAGGGATCAAGACCAACATCGCGTCAGGCACCGGGGCAATGCTGGTTCGTTCGATCTGCTTTTGCAAAACAAGCATGGTTGACCAGTCATCCGTGCGGGTCAGAACGGACCGTAACATCGCTGCGGCCACTGGTTGGGAAATTTGCGACTGCGCTAAAATAGTGGTCGCAATGTCGCTAAGATAATGCCCGACGACAACATGCTCTGGCATGTCTTCCAAAGCAAAAGCCTGCAGTGCCCAAGCATGATCAAGCAACCGATAGAGCTCACACAAATCATGGTAAATCGTCTCATCCCCTAGCCGCGCAACAATTTGGCGTCGATAGGGGTGACTGTTTTCTGCCTCTGTTACAATTTGATTGAGGGTCTGTTTCGCCGCCTCATACATTGTCTCGGTAATTTGCTGTTGGAGGTCTTTTTGCGCCTCCCCGGCCTGCAATTCATATCGGATCCAACTATCCCGGATGGCCCCGCCGCTGGCTTCTTCATTTAACAACCGCCAAATTGTCGGTAAAGAGGTCGAACAGATGTACCCGTCAATCCGGTCCGTGAATTTCGGTGGATCAATGATCAAGGTTTCGAGCGGCAAAAAGAACGCATGCATAGCATTGCGGGGGCGCACGGGATCGCGCTTAACTTTAACAATCACTGGCTCAACAGGCACTGGCGCGGGCGCCACTTCGACGGGTTCAGGGCTCGCCGCAACTGCGGGTTCAGGGATGGTAGCTGGCAGCTTCATCATATGGCTCAGATCCAGCACCTCGTCGCTTGCCGCATCCGGTTCATCACCGAGCACTAAGGGCACGAAGATGCCCCGCCGCGCCATCGCATCGCGGGTCAGGTCGCTCAAAATATCATAAGGGATATCGTCAGCGCCGGCAGCAAATTGAGCTTCAAAAGCACCGTGTAATTGGCGCAATTGCGCCTCCGGCAACGCCCCGAAAAGGACCGTCAGCTTTTTTTGATGAGCTGAAGTCAGCACCGTCAAACCATCACCCCTGCAAATAGCAGCCTAGTGGATACGCCCCAAAATAGGACTTTCCATCGCGAAACCTTGAGACCTTATCGGCAGTCGGCATTTTTGCGCAAGGCGTTTAAGGTCTAATATGTAAAAGGAATTTTCGGGCGCTTAGCGCATCGAGCGCCGGGGGCTATGGTCTTTATCTCCGGCCCACTTTTCGATCAACTGTTCAAGCGCTTGGTCGCCTTTTTCTGGCAGGACAATCCGGATCCGGGTAATTTGATCCCCTGTTACCCCGGTCTTCGCGTCGATCAGCCCTTTGCCTTTCAGCCGCAACGCCGTGCCGGAACTGGCCCCCTTAGGGATTTTCACGGTCACTTCACCATGGATTGTGGGCACGGTGATTTTTTTGCCCAAGACCGCTTCTGACAAAGTCACCGGCACTTCGACTTTTACGGTGGTGCCGTCGGTTTTGAAATATCGGTGGGCTCGGACATGCACTTCAACATACACGTCGCCGGGCGGGCCACCATATGTTCCCGGATCACCTTGTCCGCGCAATCGCAAGGATTGCCCATCACGCAAGCCAGCAGGCACGGTCATATCAAGGGTTCGGCCATCTGGCATGGTGACACGCTTTTTGACGCCTCTGGCGGCTTCTAAAAAATCGACTTCAAGCCGGTAACGGACATCACCGCCGCGCATGGCGCCGCCGCCACGTTTGCGCGCGCCGCCAAATAGATCCGAGAAAATATCAGAAATGTCTTCAAAGCCTTGCCCCCCATTTGGCCCGCCATTTGGTCCGGTTCGGGGGCGCTGGCGTCCGCCGCCAAAGCCGGGATGGCCATTGGCGCCGCCAAATCCAGCCCGCTCATTACCATCACCATCAATTTCGCCGCGATCAAACCGCGCTTTCTTTTTCGGGTCACCGATAATGTCAAAAGCGCTCGATGCAGCCTTGAACTTATCTTCGGCAGCTTTGTTGCCCGGATTGCGGTCTGGGTGAAATTGTTTCGCCAATTTACGATAGGCAGCGCGAATATCTTCCGCGCTTGTACCGCGATTTACCCCGAGAATCTGATAGGGATCTGCTGTCACCTTGCATGCCTTTATAAGTAGTCCCTTACACATGCCCTTTCGGCGAAAGGATTTCCACATGAATTTTGCGGGACTAAGTACAGCCTATAGGGGTGGCACGGCAATCGAGGCAGCAGCCCCCGGTCCAAAACGATCACTGATCTGGGCAATTGTGACGCTAAAGCCCGCATTAGCATTGCCATCCAAGGCTTGGGCCGCGGCTGAATATACCCAATCCGGGCGATCGACCTGATAAATTCTCGGATTGCCGGGAGCCGATATCGTCACCTGATAGCCCTCTTGGGCTTCGCCAAGGAGCACTTCAGGCGCATTCCAGCTATCACCGCCAATTCTTGTTCGTCTAATCCATGACAGACTGACATCACCGCCCTGACGGCTTGCGCGCAAATGCACTGGTGATAAGGGCCTCCGGGATATCCCGTCAAAGCTGGCAACAAAGCTGGTAAATGTCGCCCCGCCCGGGGCTTGATCTGCCGGTCCCGCCTGCCACTGGATGTCCAACCCGCGGCTGTCGAGGCCAAAAGCAATCTTGTCCGTCGTCTCTAAAATGACGACTCGGGCGCCATCAGACGCGCTGGCCATTGCCGCAGTTTCACTGCCAGCACCGCGTCCCCCAAGCAGGAGCCACGTTGTCCAGTCATTCCCAGACGGCACTCTTTGGTGAGGGTGTGCAAAAATATCCCAGCAATAACGAAGATAGACTTTTTGCGTGTCATTCGTTCTCTCCCAAATCATCGCCCATTCCTCTTTGCTTAACAACATCGCCAATGATGTCGTGCAATTCGGCGATAGCGCGCGCAGTGTCTTGATCAGGGGAGGCATTTTCATCACGGGGGGTGTCTCGTTTGAGTTTGGTAGAAGTGCTTTTTTCTGAATTTCCCCGCAGGTTTGAAAAGGTGATCAAGAATTTACTGATCCGGTCCCACTTCTCGCAAAAATGTTTTGTTTCAGCTTGGACAAAAGACTCTGCATCACGGCTCATCAAATCGACAATCGCATCTTTCAATTCAGCGAGGCCAAAATTTACCGGGAGAATATCTTCTTCTGCATTGTGCATTATTTACTCCGTACACTCAAATATTCCGAACAATCGAAATTTCTATCAGTGGGAGTATATTACATCAACTTTTAGGGGGGGGGATAAACTACCTCAACCCGGCATACGTATTCGGGTACAGCGATGTTTGAGATTTTTTTCTGAAACTTTTTTTTCTGATTTCAACGCTACCGGCGTCGCCTGTCCGGCTTCGATTGTACTTTTAAGGTTTTGCGTCACTAAAGGGTGCCAATTTGGTAATTTTTGATTATTTGCCAATAACCGATAGGCGCAACTCGCCGGCATCCAGGTCAGACTTTCAACATTTTGCGGGCTCAAGTTAACGCAGGTTGTGACCAATTGGCTGCGATTTGAATAATCAAGACACCGTCTCGTGGTGCAGTCGAACAGCTTACACGCGACATCTGTCTCCCAAATATCACCGGTGGCCTCATCTTCAAGCAGGACGAGGCAACATTTTCCACACCCATCACACAAGGATTCCCACTCGGCAGGGGTCATTTGGTCCAAGGATTTTGTTTCCCAAAAGGGCGGCGTGCCGGTCATGATCGTATAAATATCCTATTCTGGCAAAAATTTAAGCCTAATTAGCCCTTTGTCATGAAATAGACCGGTTTTGTTGATTAGAATTTGCTGTATAAAGTTTGCCTCGACAGCAGTCAGGCTATGCCTGTCATCATAGCGAACGCAAGGGCGACTAACGTGACCAAAAAACCCACCACAGCCCCACTCAAGACAGCAATGCGGGATATGAGTGAAGGCACCCGCATTGCGGCTCAAGCCCTTTGGGCGGGCCTGAAACCGCTTGGCCGAGGCGGGCGAAAAATCGCTGCCCAAAGAGCCTTCTGGAAGCGGCTAACCTTATTGATTTCTTCTGCCGGTTTTGCTGTTCTGATCGTTGGGTTCTTGGCTTTTCTCCACCTCACCAGAAGCTTTACACCCCCTGAAAATGTTGATTTGTGGCAAATCAACCGACCAGCCAGCCTGACCTTACTGGATAAAAATGGCGACTTGATTGGCTCCAGGGGAAGCCATTATGGCGATCCGGTACCCCTCGAAGAATTACCATCATTCCTAATCGATGCGATTATCGCCACCGAGGATCGTCGCTTTTACAACCATCATGGGGTCGATTTAAAAGGCTTATTACGAGCTTCCATCGTCAATTTCAAAGCCGGATCCATGCGCCAAGGTGGTTCAACAATATCCCAGCAATTGGCGCGAAATTTATTTTTGTCCCGCGAGAAGACGGTCGACCGAAAATTAAAAGAAATGCAACTAGCTGTGTGGCTCGAAACGCGTCTAACTAAAGACGAGATCATGTCGCTCTATTTAAACAGGACATATTTTGGCTCTGGCGCCTATGGCGTTGAAGCCGCCTCTAACATTTATTTTAGCAAATCTGCTCGAGATTTAACCCTAACCGAAGCAGCCCTTTTAGCTGGTTTACCAAAAGCTCCTTCCAGCCTTTCACCACTGGCAAATTATGATGGCGCGCTCAAGCGCGCCCATGAGGTTATCGATAATTTGGTTGAAGCCAAAAAACTCGATACCAAAACGGCGCAACTTGCCAAGAACGTCCAGCCAACCCTCGACTTACAAAGCATTGATAGCGCTACTGGTTACTTTTTTGACTATGCAATGATTGAAGCCGGGAAAATTCTTGGCGACTATGATTATGATATCGTCATTACCACATCACTCGATCTCAACTTACAAGCAGCTGCCGAACAGGCGGTAGATCTTGTGTTAACAGACGAGGCTCTTGAACTTGGGGCCGAACAAGCAGCCCTCATCGCCTATGACAATAATGGGAGCATCGTCGCCATGGTTGGTGGTCGCTCTTATGAAGTCAGTCAGTTTAACCGCGCCACAAACGCCGAACGCCAACCCGGCTCCGCATTCAAACCTTTTGTCTATCTGGCTGCTCTGGAAGCCGGCATGTCACCGCGCGCACTCTTTGTCGATCAACCTATTTCTGTGGGTAAATGGAAACCAACCAATTATGAAGGCAGATATCGCGGACCGGTTCGAATGACAGATGCCGTTGCCAAATCGATCAATTCTGTTGCCATTCAAATCACCGAGACCGTTGGCCGTGACCGGGTGGTCGAAGCCGCGCGGCGAATGGGTATTAGGCGTCAGCTGCGCGAACACCCCTCTTTGGCTCTTGGCGCGATGGAAGTGACCCTTGAAGAACTGACTTCTGCCTATCTGGCATTTGGCAATCATGGCAAAGAAGTTGACGGCCATGGCATCCTGCGCATCGAAAACCGAAAAGGCGAAACCCTATATGAATGGCAAGCGCCACTGGAGGTCCAGTTGATCGACCCCTACATCGCCGAGAACATGAACCACCTCTTATACCAAGTGATTGACAAAGGAACCGGCGGTCGCGCCACTCTAGGCAAACGCCCGGCAGCGGGCAAAACCGGCACCACAAATGATTGGCGTGATGCCTGGTTTGTCGGATATACCGCTCACCTAACAGCTGGTGTATGGGTCGGTAATGATAAAAACACGAGCATGAAGAAAGTAACCGGAGGAAGTATACCGGCCCAAATTTGGCGCGACTTTATGTTAGCGGCCCATACAGATATTCCAGTGCAAGCTTTAGAAGGGGCGTATCCCGCGCAGTCACAAAATGATGAATTGCGCCTTCTGGCATTCTACAATCAACTTTCGGAAGACCTTGCGGCAACTCAATCCGGTCAAAGCCGCCTTCTCTCCAGCGAAACAAAACGCCGTCGCGGTTGGTCTCTTTTTGGCACAAATTAGAATCTGTCTCAAGCTTTGCCGTTTTTATTGCTTAACCGGCATTAACGCCGCAGTCACAAATGTCAGCGTTTTCTTTACATATTTTGTCTAAGGTGTGAGTCTTCATATCGAAGGGGCAAAAATATGATGCAGGCGAAAAGCTCACCACTTGAGCGTCTTATAGAGTTATCCAACGACGCGCCAAGTAATGACCGGCGTGACTTACTGCGCGAGACGACAGACTGTCTTCTTGCTGCACCGGACCGCTATACAGTCAGAGAGATGGAAAATTTTGATGTTCTCTTCAGTCGCTCTAGTCTGTTGATGGAACGGAAACTCGCCCGGGTTCTTGCGATGGCGTTGACTAAATCAGCGGCACCTCGCGAGACAGTGCAAAAATTGCTTATTGGGCAAAACACATATGCCGCCCAAATTCTTCGCCGCTCGGTTACCCAAACATGTCGCGATATATTGACCCTTCTTAGAGAAAAAGCAGCGCAACAATTTAAAGCGCCCACCAGAGAATCTCAATCGAACGAGTCTCTCGTCCCGGAAAATAGATACAGCTTACCGCCAACAATTTTGGACGAGCTTTATCGGTTTCATTATTTAGGCCTGCGTCATGAAATTGTGAAAGATCTAGGCAAGGATCCCCTGCCCCTCCTAGACAGGACGGCCAAACGTTTCCGGACAAAAATATTAGACGATACACTCGAAGAAGCACGCTCTGAAGTGATTGATGCGCGTAGAATCACAGCCGATAAGCACAAAAAAAATCAACTTAGTGAAGAGCTGCTTCTAGAGCTGATGGAAACGAAAGCGACGACAGAATTTCTCTTCGCGTTTGCCACGATGATTGATGTTGATATTGCAACGGCCCAACGGGTGTTGAATGATATGTCGTGGGAGGCTTTGGCTATTTCGTGCCGGTCCGCAAAAATCTCCAGGGGATTATTTGCCAAGCTTGTCTATTCTATGCAGCGCCGCGAAAGTGACCAAGCACCAGCATTACGGATTATCGGTTTGTATAATAAATTACCCATCGATGCGGCAGAAAGAGTGATGCGGTTTTGGCAATTACGATCAACTTCGATGAAAGAAA
>JAZGEB010000209.1:0-7919 GCA_036478515.1 Parvularculaceae bacterium
TGAAGCTGGCATCATCAACAGCGATGTCACCACGATTGCGGAAGAAAGAAACAAGAATGGCGAGGCCAATGGCTGCTTCAGCGGCGGCCACGGTCAACACCATGAACGCGAAGACTTGCCCGGTAAGGTCGCCGAGAAATTGCGAGAAGGCGACAAAATTGACATTCACTGCCAGCAGCATCAGCTCGATCGACATCAATATAACAATGACATTTTTACGGTTCAAAAATATCCCGCAAACCCCGATCGAAAACAGGATCGCAGCGACCGTTAGATAAGCTCCAAGACCAATGACCATCGCGTTAGATCCCCTGACCAGTTTGAACTTTAACGACTTCAACCGCTTCAGCCCGGGTCCGGCCGACTTGCGCCGCGACATTTTGTTTTTTAATCCCGGTGCGCTCGCGGAATGTCAGTAAAATCGCCCCGATCATCGCCACCAGCAAGATCATTCCGGCAATTTGAAAATAGTGAACGTAGTCAGTATACAGCACCATACCTAACGCTTCGGCATTATTGACGTCCATGCTTGCCATCATCTCAGATGCTTTGGGCATCGGGTGGCTGCGGGCCAATTCCGCTTCAGAGGGAAACTTCCACACGCCCACGACCATCACCAGCTCGACCAGCAAGACCACGCCCATCACTAAGCCAAAGGGAGCGTTCTCAGTCATGCGGCCTTTTAGCTCGGCAAAATCAACATCCAGCATCATCACCACAAACATGAATAACACCGCCACCGCGCCGACATAGACGACCACTAACAGCATCGCCAAATATTCAGCCCCCATCAGCACAAAAAGACCTGCAACTGAGATAAAGGTTGTGATGAGGAAAATCACCGAATGTACTGGGTTTCGGGATAAAATTACCATCAGCGCCGCCGCAATTGCAGCAAAGGCAAAGACCAAAAAGGCGACAGTGGCAAAAGTCATAAAGAAGGGTTTCCGCGGGAGCGCGCGTCGAGTGAATACCTAGCTCCGAGCGATTAACCGAATTGGCCCAGAAAGGGAAGACCTGATCGGGTAGATAGTTGGCGCAGCAGGACGTCAGTTCGGGCATTTATGCCCGACTATTGGTCATTGGAAGCGAATGTGATTTGTATTGGGCTGGCGACTTAAAAACTTAAACCCGCACCCAAGCGGCACGGCCCATCGGGCGTCCCTTCAAGGTCGACACACCAATCACAACCGCTGCAATGGCGCTCGACAGCAATAAGGCCAAGACCATCACCACATCCAGACCGGCCCAGACGCCGCGCAGGATCAGAGATCGCGGCCCCGTTTGGGGTTGCGGGCTCATTTCAGCAGCATGATGCGGAACGAGGTTCATGGGGTTATGATTGCAAGGAATAGACCAGCAAGGCAAGGGCGCAAAACCTCACAAACTGGTCATGTTGTCACATATTGGAGCTGAAGACCGGGTTCACGCGCCTAGGGTCTCGCCTGATCCAGATCAGCGGTGATTTTTTCATAAGCGGTGTTGATCGCCGCCATCCGGCCCTCGGCAATTTTCACCAGTTCCACCGGCACCCCGCGCGCAACAAGAGCATCCGGATGATTAGCACGAACCAGATGCAAATAGGCCTTGCGGATGTCCGCGTCTGAGGTGTCCTGATCGACCCCGAGAATGGCATAAGGGTCAGATTGTTCATGACCCAAATGCGCCGCTTTAACCCGGCGCCAGGCCCGATCTGACAGGTGAAACCCATCGGCGGCACTGCGCAGCAATTCCATCTCTTTGGGGTGGGCAATGCCATCCGCCAGCGCGATGTGGAAGAGGCAATCGAGCACATCCTCCATCACTGCTTCATCGCGGCGGAACAATTTGCCAACCTGCTTGGCATACATATCGAACCCGGCGACATCCTCCATCGCCAAGCGAAACAGCATCTGCACCCGGCCCGCTTCTTCTGGTGGATAGGCAAAGAACTGGCCAAACGCCTCGATCTCATCATCGGTGACGACACCATCGGCTTTGGCCATTTTTGCTGAAAGGGCGATCAACGCAATTGAGAACACCCCGGCGTCTTTTTCGCGCCGGCGCTTATCCATCTCATCCATCACCGCACCCAGCGTATTGTCGTGGGCGGCGGCGAGGATTGCTTTAATGCGTTCCCAAAGGGTCATTTAAAACGGCCTTAATCTTCCTAATCGCCTGATTTAACTAAGCCATGCCAGCTTGTCACGCCAAATCGCCAGCCTTAAAACAAGGGCTTGGAGGATAGCGCGAAACACTGTCATGATCATGTCAAAATGGAGCGCGTGGCAGGCATGACCGAATTCACTTTTCTTATTGGCGGAACGTTGTTCGGGGTGATCGCCATGGTTATCGCCTTTGGTGTCACTGGTGGTTTTTAGCGGCCTAATCCCCCATCTCCAGCCCCATCTCGCGGTACCGGGCCGGGTCATCGCCCCATTTGTCGCGGACTTTGACGAATAAAAACAGATGCACCGTGGTGTCAAACAGCTCGGTCATTTCTTCTCGAGCCTGCTGACCGATGACTTTGATGGTCGCGCCTTTTTGGCCAAGAACTAATGCTTTTTGACTATCGCGCTCGACATAAATCACTTGCTCAATGCGCAGATCTTTCTTTTTTGTCCGCTCCCAGCCTTCGGTTTCAACGGTGATTGAATAAGGCAGTTCTTGATGCAAGCGCAGCATCAGTTTTTCGCGGGTGAGTTCTGCCGCCATTAGCCGGTCTGAAATATCCGACAGCTGGTCTTCCGGGTAGAGCCACGGGCCGGTTGGCATCATCTCAATCAGCCGCTCGCGCAATTCCAAAACGCCCGTACCCCTTGAGGCGGAGATTAGAAATGTTTCGTCGAAGGTCGCATCCGTATTCAATTTTTCGATCAGCGCCAGAACTTTTTCACGCGGGATCAAATCGATTTTATTGAGCACCAGCATCGCCGTGCGGCTGGCTTCATTGAGCCCCTTGATAATCCGGTCGGTATCATCCGCCGCCCGCCTCGCTGCGGCATTGTCTCTAGTCTCAGTCCCGGTCATCGCCGAGAGGTAGGCTGGCGCATCGACCATTAACAGCCGAACATCCGCATCGCTCGCCCCTTCCCACGCCGCCGCAACCATCGCTCGGTCAAGCCGTCGTCGGGGTTTGAAAATCCCCGGCGTATCGACATAGATGAGTTGGGTTTTATCATGGATCGCAACCCCGCGAATTCGTGTGCGCGTGGTTTGCACTTTATGGGTGACAATCGACACCTTGGCCCCGACCATGCGGTTGACAAAAGTTGACTTGCCCGCATTGGGCGCGCCCAAAACCGCCACAAACCCAGCCTTGGTATCGGCAGGCATATCACTCGGCATCTTCTAAACTCCAGATTTTCTCGCGCAGCAAAAAGCTTTTCGCCGCGGCCATTTGGGCACTGCGTTTTGACCCGCCTTTGCCACGTGCAGGTTGATAGCCGGCAACCGCGACATCGATGACGAATTCTGGCTGATGGGCTGGGCCGTCATGGGTGACAATATGATAATCGGGTGCGTCGCCGGTTTTATGCTGCGCCCATTCTTGCAATTCGGTTTTGGCATCTTTCCAGCGAGCGGTCAGGTGGTCAAAATTTGGCAGCCAATAAGCGGCAAATATTTTTCCCGCTGCTGCCAGCCCGCCATCGACATAAAGCGCGCCAAAAAGCGCTTCGCAAACATCGCCGAGGATCGCTGTTTTAGCTCGCCCTCCAGCTTGTGCTTCTGAGGTGGAAAGGCGAATAAACGGGCCAATTTGCAAAGACTCGGCTGCCTTAGCGCATGTTTCCTTGCGCACCAAGGCGTTGAGGCGCGGGGCCAATTCGCCTTCGGGTAAATCTGGAAAACGACGCCATAATTCTTCGGCAACCATCAAGCCCAAAACCCGATCGCCCAAAAACTCCAGCCGTTCCAAGTCGCGCACATTGCCTCCGGCAGAGAGGCTCGAATGCGTGATTGCCCTCGTCAGCAAGGTGATATCGTTGAACCGATGGTCCAATAATTTTTGTAAAGCGTCGAGCTGTTGATCTTCCTTGGACGTCATAAGCATTACTTAATTTGGTCAAAGATGCGGCTATAGCGAATTGCGACCGGCCATTTCCAAAACTGCCACAGGCGGGCTTTGTCGCCATCAACTGAAAACACCAATCGTCTGGCTTTCCCAACCACCGCATCGCGCGGCACCATTTTTACCATATGGGTGCGACTATCCATCGAATTGTCGCGATTATCGCCCATGAAGAAATAATGACCTTCTGGCACTTTGAACGGGCCGACATTATCATAGGTGTATTGATCGCCACTACACTCCTGAATGATATAGGTAACGCCATTGGGCAAGGTTTCGCGATAAGTCGTCGCAGCCGGCTTATAGGCACCGCATTCAATCGTTTCATTACTGACAAATTCACGAGGGACTTGTTGGCCATTCAAATAGAGCGTGCCACCTATCATCTGCACTTCATCGCCGGGCAAACCGATCAGGCGCTTAATATAATCTCGATTACCATGATACTGGTTCTTAAAAACCACGACATCGCCCTGCTCGGGGTCATGCCCAAGAATATGCCCGCGCACATTCATCCGGGTCAGCGGGAAAATCAACGATGACCTAGAATAGCCATAAGTGCCCTTGGAAACGCCAATGAAATCACCGACCAAGAGATTGGGCTGCATCGAGCCAGAAGGGATATTAAACGGCTGAAAGAAGAAAATCCGAAAGATCACTGTAATCACCACAGCGAGCAAGACGGTTTTGGCAATATCAATTGCCTCTTCCTTGACCGTCATCGGGGCAGCTTTATTGTCGAGCTTGCTGGCAGAAATACCACCTTTGGCTTTTTTACGGAATGAAAACGCCATACTACTTAAATTTCCTCGTCTACTTTGATCGCAACAGCGTAAATGATCACGATAGCCTGCGCCAACGGAAAGTCGTCGGTTATTGTTAAATGAATGTCAGCCTTGTGACCAGCCGGGGTGATCTCGTCAAGTCGGGCTTTGGCCCCGCCGGTGAGCGCCAGTGTCGGTTTGCCGCCAGCTAAGTTGATAACCCCCATATCACGCCAGAAAACCCCGCGGCTGATCCCGGTGCCGAGGGCTTTGGCGCAGGCTTCTTTAGCCGCAAAACGCTTGGCGTAGGACGCCGCCCGGTTGTGACGCCGGTCTGATTTCGCCTGCTCGACCTCAGTATAGAGCCGCTGGACAAAGCGATCCCCAAACCGGGCCAGGCTGTTCTCAACCCGGCGGATATCAATCAGATCATTGCCCAGCCCAATGATCATACCAAGCACCCGGTTCTTGCATCTTCAATCAGGCGTTTCATCTCACGCACAGATTGGTCAAGCCCCATGAACAATGCCTCGCCGACGAGAAAATGGCCAATATTGACCTCCCTCACTTGTGGGATCCCGGCGATATTTTGAACATTTGAGAATGTCAGGCCATGGCCCGCATGGATTTCGAGGCCCATTTCAGCGCCCAATCGCGCCGCTTTTTCGAGCTTATCAAATTCTGCCTTGATCATTGCCGGGGTCGTGGTCAGCGCGGCTTCATAATAAGCGCCGGTGTGCAACTCAACCACAGGTGCACCGAGCCGAACAGCCGCTTCAAGCTGCTCTTCTTCCGGGTTGATAAACAGCGACACTCGGATATCCGCTTCCAGCAGCCGAGCGATTTTATATTGCAGATGATTATGCTGACCAGCGACATTCAGCCCGCCCTCGGTGGTTCTCTCGGTGCGTTTTTCTGGAACCAAACAAGCCGCATGGGGCGCAACCTTGAGGCAAAGGTTGAGCATTTCTTCGGTTGCCGCCATCTCGAAATTCAACGGCACCGACAGCTGTTCTTTTAAGCGGTGCATGTCTTCATCGAGAATGTGACGACGGTCTTCACGCAAATGCGCGGTGATGCCGTCAGCCCCGGATTGTTCACACAGCAATGCCGCCCTGACCGGGTCTGGATGGGTACCGCCCCTGGCATTTCGCAGCGTCGCTACATGATCAATATTAACCCCAAGGCGACAGGGTGGCAGATCTTTTGAGGGGTTGCCGGTAAATGCCCCCGTAGGCACTTCCGGTGGTTTAATGCTCATCGCGCTAAAGCCCCCGGCTGCCAGGTTTCACGACTGGCACATCGACCAAATGCGGCGGTAATTGATCCGGCTCATAAGTCGGCACATCGAGTTTGGCCAAGGCGACAATCGGCACGCCGGCATCAGCCTTGCCGCCAGAGCGATCAATCAGACAAGCCACCGCTAAAGGCTCCCCGCCATGAGCGCGGACCGCGTCAACGCATTCACGCGAAGAAAGCCCGGTTGAAATGATGTCCTCGACAATTAGGACAGGCGCCCCTTTGGGCACCCCAAACCCGCGGCGCAAGACAAATTCACCATCAACTCGCTCGGTATACATAAACGGCAATTTCATCGCCCGAGCGGTTTCATAGCCATAGATGATCCCGCCCATGGCGGGCGAAATTATATAGGCCGGGGCCTGATCAAAGTGAGGCAGCTTTGCTGCCAAGGCCCGGCATAAACGCTCAGTCCGCTCCGGGTACATCGAGACAATCGACTTGTTCAGATAAGTCTCACTATGGCGCCCGGAGGACAACACGAAATGGCCCTGTAACAGGGCGCCGCATTCTTCAAACTCTCGTAAAACATCATCTTGGTGCATTGCTTTTTACTTTTCTTTAAGGCGCTGCTTTAGTCAGAGCTTCGCGCCGACGTTCGGCTGTTACCACATATTCTGTTGCCCGCAAGGCGGTCAAAACATTTTGCAAGTGACGGGCATCTTTGACCGTAATATCGATCACTAAATCGGAAAAATCAGATTCCCGATTATCCAGATGAAAATCCAATATATTCGCATCATAGCGGGCGATGGTGGTGCCGACATGGCCGATTGCGCCGGTATGGTTTGACACTGAAACCCGGATCGGCGCTGGGAATTCTGACGGGGTATCTTGGCGCCATCGCAAATCGAGCCAGTCTTGCTCATCAATTTTGGTCGTAGCCAGCGCGTCGCAATCGATCCGGTGAACATCCATGCCATTTTCCGATGGTAAGCCGATAATCCTCTCGCCAGGTAGCGGCACGCAACATTTACTCAAATGGACACTGACCCCAGCGGTGAGCCCATCGAGCAAAATCACATTACGCGGCATCATCGGGATATGCTCGATATCTCGATCGGCAGCGCTGGGCACACCCGGAAACGCAGCTTCGCGCACATGGCGCGCCGACAGAATAGATTGGCCGACTTGGGCTAAAACTTCATTGACAGATTTCAAGTCGAGGGCTGTTTGGGCCGGCTTAATCGCTTTCGTTGTGAAGATCAGGTCATGGGCTTTAAAATCAGCTTCAAGCAAACGTTTGCCGATTTCGATTTGTTCTTTGGTTTTTAATTTCTTGATCCGGCCGCGGATGCCGTTTCGCGCGCGATTGGTGACAATCATCGCTTCCCAATTATTCGGGATCGGCGCTTTTTTCGAGCGCAATATGTCTACAATATCGCCATTGCGCAGGATTGACCGTAAGGGCCTCGTTGCGCCATTGATCCGCGCACCGACACATTCGTCCCCGACATGAGTGTGGACCGCATAAGCAAAATCGATCGGCGTCGCCTCTTCTGGCAACGGGATCACCCGACCTTTGGGGGTGAAGCAATATACTTGATCCGCATATAATTCAGCCTTGGCATCTGCCAAAAACTCCCCGGCATCACCGCCTTGGGTCAAAATATCAACAGCGCCTCTGGCCCATTCATAAGGGTCATGTCCGGTTGGTGCCGCAATCACCACTTTACCGCCGCCAATCGTTTTCGAATTTGGGTCTTTATATTTCCAATGTGCTGCAATGCCGCGTTCAGCGGTTTCATGCATTTCCCGAGTGCGAATTTGCACCTCGACCTTTTGGCGTGTTTCGTCCAGCGCAA
>JAZGEB010000210.1:0-5691 GCA_036478515.1 Parvularculaceae bacterium
TCGATCATGCCAATATTGGCGCTTACATGCGTAACACGCTCAACGCAGACAAGAACTCCAATCGGGATATGGCGCTGATTGATATTTATCGGGTGATGCGCCCAGGCGAGCCCCCAACCTTGGAAACGGCAGAGGCGTTGTTCTCTGGCTTGTTCTTTGATGATGAGCGTTATGACCTGTCCGCCGTTGGCCGGGTGAAAATGAATATCCGCCTCGGATTTGATTTCGAAGAAGTCTCCGATGAGATGCGGGTATTGCGTAAAGAAGACATCTTAAGTGTTCTGAAAACACTGGCTAATTTGCGCGATGGCAAAGGTGAAATTGACGATATCGATAATCTCGGTAACCGCCGGGTGCGCTCGGTTGGTGAATTGATGGAGAACCAATATCGCATCGGTTTGTTGCGGATGGAGCGGGCGATTAAAGAACGCATGTCTTCGGTCGAGATCGAAACGATCATGCCAAATGATCTGATCAACGCCAAGCCAGCCGCTGCGGCTGTGCGCGAGTTCTTCGGCTCATCGCAGCTGTCGCAGTTTATGGATCAAACCAACCCATTGTCTGAGATTACCCATAAGCGGCGTCTGTCGGCGCTTGGGCCTGGCGGTCTGACGCGCGAGCGGGCAGGCTTTGAAGTTCGCGATGTCCATCCAACGCATTATGGCCGGATTTGTCCGATTGAAACCCCTGAGGGGCCGAATATTGGCTTGATCAATTCCCTCGCGACCCATGCCCAAGTCAATAAATATGGCTTTATCGAAAGCCCTTATCGCAAAGTGGTCAAATGCAAAGTAACCGATGAGGTTGTTTATTTGTCAGCGATGGAAGAGCAACGCCACGCGATTGCGCAGGCCAATGCTGACATGGACGACAAAGGCGTGTTGCAAAATGAGTTTGTCAATTGCCGGATCAATGGCGATGCGACCCTCGTGCCGCGCGAAGAGGTTGGCTATATCGACGTCTCGCCAAAACAGCTTGTCTCTGTTGCAGCGGCGCTGATCCCGTTCCTCGAAAATGATGACGCCAACCGCGCCCTGATGGGCTCGAACATGCAACGCCAAGCGGTGCCGCTGCTTGAGGCCGAAGCGCCTTATGTGGGCACCGGCATGGAAAGTGTTGTGGCCAAAGATAGTGGCGCGGCGATTGCGGCGCGGCGCGAAGGCGTGGTCGAGCAGGTTGATGCGACACGGATTGTTATTCGCGCGACCAAAGAAAAAGACCCAACCAGACCGGGTGTCGATATTTACAATTTACGTAAATTCCAGCGCTCAAATCAGAATACATGTATCAATCAGCGGCCGTTGGTCAAAATTGGCGATAAAATTCAAGCCGGGGACATCATTGTTGATGGACCGTCTACGGATCTTGGTGAGTTGGCGTTGGGCAAGAATGTGCTGGTCGCATTCATGCCGTGGAATGGTTATAATTTTGAGGACTCAATCCTGATCTCCGAGCGAATTGTGCGGGACGATGTCTTCACCTCAATTCACATTGATGAGTTTGAAGTGATGGCCCGGGATACCAAGTTGGGGCCGGAAGAAATCACCAGAGACATTCCCAATGTTTCGGAAGAAGCGCTACGTAATCTCGATGAAGCCGGGATTGTCGCCATTGGCGCGGAAATCCACCCAGGAGATATTCTGGTTGGCAAGATCACGCCAAAAGGCGAAAGCCCGATGACGCCGGAAGAAAAATTGTTGCGCGCAATCTTCGGTGAGAAAGCCTCTGATGTTCGTGACACATCCTTGAAATTGCCGCCGGGTGTTGCCGGGACAGTTGTCGAAGTACGGGTGTTTAACCGTCACGGCATCGAAAAGGATGAACGCGCGATCGCGATCGAGCGAGAAGAAATCGAACGTTTGGCCAAAGACCGCGACGATGAGTTGGCTATTCTTGAGCGCAATATTTTTGCTCGCCTGCAGGCACAATTGCTGGGCAAAGAGGCTGTTGCCGGGCCACGAGAGCTTGAGAGCGGCGAAGTGACCAAGGCTCGACTGGAAGAAGTGTCCAAGGGCCAATGGTGGAAAATCGGTCTATCCGATGAAACGGCGATGAAAGAAGTCGAGGGCTTGAAAAAGCTGTTTGATGAAAGCCGCTCGCGGCTCGAAGCGCGCTTTGATGATAAAGTCGACAAACTCCAACGCGGTGATGAATTGCCGCCTGGGGTGATGAAAATGGTCAAAGTTTTCGTCGCGGTGAAACGCAAACTCCAGCCTGGCGACAAGATGGCTGGTCGCCACGGCAATAAGGGCGTGATCTCGCGGATCGCCCCAATGGAAGATATGCCGCATCTGGAAGATGGCACGCCAGTTGATATCGTCTTGAACCCGCTTGGGGTGCCTTCGCGGATGAATGTCGGGCAGATTCTCGAAACCCATTTGGGCTGGGCCTGTCGGGGTCTTGGCCGCGACATCCATAATGCGATGCTCGAATTTGAACGCTCCGGTAAAAAAGACGATTACATTCAACAGCTGAAGCATGTTTATGGTGAAGACCAGGAGCTGCCGAAAACGGAAGATGAATTGCTCGATTTGGGCCGCAATCTTGAACATGGGGTGCCAATTGCCACACCGGTTTTTGACGGGGCGCATGAAGCAGACATTGTTGAGATGTTGAAAAAAGCAGGTCTCGATGAGACCGGCCAAGTTTGGTTGACCGACGGGCGCACCGGCGAGCGTTTCGCTCGGCAAGTGACTGTGGGTTATAAATATCTGCTCAAACTTCACCACCTTGTGGATGATAAAATTCACGCACGCTCAATCGGGCCATATTCTCTAGTGACCCAGCAACCGCTCGGCGGTAAGGCCCAGTTCGGCGGCCAGCGCTTTGGTGAAATGGAAGTATGGGCGCTCGAAGCTTACGGCGCCGCGTATACGCTGCAAGAGATGCTGACGGTGAAGTCAGATGACGTTGCCGGTCGGACCAAAGTTTATGAAGCGATTGTCCGCGGCGATGACAGTTTCGAAGCGGGTATTCCAGAAAGCTTCAACGTGCTGGTCAAAGAGATGCGTTCTCTAGGGCTGAATGTTGAGCTGCGCAATGGCTGACCCCGTAATTCCTCTCCCGGACAACGCTTAGCTGCGTTTTAGGGGGCGGAAATACGGACAAAGAAATAAGTCTCCTCTTCCTTGAGGTACGAGCCTTTGAAGGGCGAGGGGACAAAGACAAGTGATAACAACGCTAGAACAAGCGACCGACCCTGAGAGGCGACGATTATGAGCCAGGAACTTTCAAACGTCTTTAATCCACTGGCAGCGCCAGAGACGTTCAATCAGATCCGCATTTCGCTAGCGAGCCCGGAGAAAATTCTCTCGTGGTCCTTTGGTGAAATCAAAAAACCAGAGACCATCAATTACCGGACCTTCAAGCCAGAGCGCGACGGTCTGTTCTGCGCCCGTATTTTTGGCCCGGTCAAAGATTATGAATGTCTGTGCGGTAAATATAAGCGGATGAAATATAAGGGCGTGGTCTGCGAAAAATGCGGTGTTGAAGTAACGCTGTCAAAAGTCCGCCGCGAACGTATGGGTCATATCGAACTGGCGTCGCCGGTTGCGCATATCTGGTTCTTGAAATCACTTCCCTCGCGGATTTCATTGTTCCTCGACATGACATTGAAAGATGTTGAACGGGTTTTGTATTTTGAACAATATATCGTCATCGAGCCAGGGCTGACGCCGCTCACACCGCACCAGCTTCTGACTGAAGAAGAGTTTATCGAAGCGCAAGAGCAGTATGGCGAAGATAGTTTCACCGCCGGCATTGGCGCTGAAGCGATCCGCGAGATTCTCGGCTCAATGGATTTGGAACAAGTATGCGCCAATATCCGCCAGGAAATTTCTGAAACCACGTCTGAGCTGAAACCCAAGAAACTCAACAAACGGTTGAAATTAATTGAGAACTTCATGAATTCCGGTAACAGCCCGGAATGGATGATCATGACAGTTGTGCCGGTGATCCCGCCTGAACTGCGTCCACTGGTCCCCTTGGATGGCGGTCGTTTTGCGACCTCTGACCTCAATGATCTGTATCGCCGGGTGATCAACCGCAACAATCGTTTGAAGCGCCTGATGGAATTGCGCGCACCAGACATTATCGTACGTAATGAAAAACGGATGCTGCAAGAATCTGTCGATGCGTTGTTTGACAATGGCCGTCGCGGCCGGGTCATTACCGGCACCAATAAGCGGCCGTTAAAATCACTGTCCGATATGCTCAAAGGCAAGCAAGGCCGTTTCCGCCAGAACTTGCTCGGCAAGCGAGTTGATTATTCAGGCCGGTCTGTGATTGTGGTTGGCCCCGAATTGAAATTGCATGAATGTGGACTGCCGAAGAAAATGGCGCTGGAGCTGTTCAAGCCGTTCATCTATTCGCGCCTCGATGCCAAAGGTCTATCGGCAACGGTCAAGCAAGCCAAAAAATTAGTCGAAAAAGAGCGCCCGGAAGTGTGGGACATTCTCGATGAAGTGATCCGGGAACACCCCGTTATGTTAAACCGGGCGCCAACCCTTCACCGGTTGGGCATTCAGGCTTTTGAGCCCAAATTGATCGAAGGCAAAGCGATCCAACTGCACCCCTTGGTCTGTACTGCGTTTAACGCTGACTTTGATGGTGACCAGATGGCGGTCCACGTACCCCTATCGCTTGAAGCACAGCTTGAAGCCCGTGTGCTGATGATGTCGACTAATAATATCCTCTCCCCCGCAAACGGCAAACCGATTATTGTGCCGTCGCAGGATATCGTTCTGGGTCTTTATTATATCACCATGGAGAAACCCAAAGAGCATGGTGAAGGGATGATACTCTCGGATCTATCTGAGATCGAATATGCGCTTGAAACCAAAGCGATTACCCTCCATTCCAAAATCAAAACCTTGTGGCATACAGTAGATGCTGACGGTAATGAAGTGACGGAAGTCGTCGAAACCACGGCGGGCCGGATGAAGGTTGCAGACCAATTACCACGCTCAGCCAACATACCTTTTGAAGCCGTCAACCAACTGCTGACCAAGAAGACCATTCAAGGTCTGATCGATGTCGTCTATCGCCATTGCGGGCAGAAAAAAACTGTCATCTTTGCCGATCATGTAATGGCGCTTGGTTTTAAAGAGGCGTGTAAAGCTGGTATTTCCTTTGGCAAGGATGACATGATTATTCCTGAAACCAAGAAAACCATTGTCGAAGAAACCCGTCAACAGGCGGCTGAATTCGAGCAACAATATGCAGATGGTCTGATCACCCGCGGCGAGAAATACAATAAAGTTGTTGATGCCTGGGCTAAGTGTACGGACAAAGTTGCTGATGAGATGATGAAAGAAATCTCAACAACCAAATATGATCCCGAAACAGGTCGTATGCTGGAGCCAAACTCAGTTTACATGATGTCTCACTCTGGCGCTCGTGGCTCGCCAACTCAAATGCGTCAACTCGCCGCGATGCGCGGCTTGATGGCCAAGCCGTCTGGCGAAATTATTGAAACGCCGATCACCTCTAACTTTAAAGAGGGCCTCACAGTTCTTGAATATTTCAACTCCACCCACGGGGCACGTAAAGGTCTTGCGGATACAGCGTTGAAAACTGCGAACTCTGGTTATCTGACCCGTCGTCTGGTTGATGTCGCCCAAGATTGCATCATCAAGGAAGAAGATTGCGGCAGTAAAAATGGCATTACCATTGAACCTGTGATCGACAGCG
>JAZGEB010000211.1:0-2206 GCA_036478515.1 Parvularculaceae bacterium
CTCTAAAAACGGGAAAGCTGGTTGCATATAACAACGCCAGGATGCTAGCCTACCCGATAGAGGGCTTGCGAGGGGAAAATTCATGACAGGTGAACAACAAGACACCCAAGATGGGTGGCGTCTTTGGCGCGTCGCAACATTTTTGGTATTTGTACTGTCCGGTGTCGGTATCATCTGGTTTGGATGGCAATCTTTGCGGGCTGGATCCGACCTTGGGTTCTCTGGACAAAGACTATTTTTAGCAATTGCAAGTGGCATATTTATTGTCGCCATACTCTCATCTATCATTCGCTTCTTATCGCAAAATAGTGCTTTCAAAGAAGCCTCTCTCTTCTCCAAACTCTTCTTGATTGTAGCAGTAACATCGGCGCTGTTTAGCGCCATTAGTTCGGCCATTGGTTTTGGCTTACTGACCTCGCAGGAAACCACGGATATTTTCCGCAACCAAATCCTGCCACCAGCTTTTGGCGTGTTTGTGTTTTTTCTCGCCACGGCAATCTGGGTCGGCGGCGCAGAAATGGTGCGCAACCGAGATTGGTTTCGCGGGTTTGATGGCACCACGGGCGGCCATGGGTTTCTAGGTGACATGTTACACTTTCTTGAACGCTGCGTGAAGCTGTTCGTGGTCATGCCAATTCTTGGCATTGTGTTGTTTTTTGTCAGCACATGGACAAGTGTTGTTGGTATCGCGGGCGTAGATGCGGTTCGGTTTCAATATAGTGGTGAGTTGGGGCGGCTTCAAACAGAATGCGTTAATGCAGCTACCTTTCGGCAAAAGGACCAGTTGTTTCTCGATGACCTTAGGTTATCTATTACGGACGTCAAACGCGCGGCCCGGTCCGAAGAAGCAGGCAGCCAAACCGGCATTGCCGGGCGCGGCGCGGCGACGGGCTATTTCGATGGTGTCGCTGCTTGGCTGACCACACTTGAGCGTTCGGTTGCTGTGCTTATTGAAGCACCACAACCGGATATGAACACCGGTGAAAACCTAAGCCCTTATCGCGATGGTCTGTGCACAGCAAAACTGGATCACCTTAAAGACCAATTAAACTCGAATGCTTACGTCAATTACGATCTTTGGGCGAGAACCTTCGAGGCGGATTATGAAGATTTTCGCCTGATTATTGGTGGCTGGCGGACCGACACGCGCATTCGTGAGTTATTGGAGCAACAGCTGATAAATTTTGATCGAGCCAATCCAAAGCCACAGGTTACTCCCGGATCCCGCCAAGCTCGGGTGATTGATGATTATGCCGCAAGCGTGAAAGCAGCGCTCGAAAGCCTCACCCGTAAGCAAAAAGCACGGCGGCCAAAACGTGTGCTGCCCTCTGCTGATGATATTGCGCCAGAGCGCGGTCTCTTGATTATCCAAAAAGCTTTTGCGCCGAAAACCGAACCACTCGAGCCGAAAAAGAAAAAACGTATTCGGGCAGTCGATGAAGTGATCGCGCCGCTCTCAACCATTACCACCAGAGATGCGCCATTGAAGTTTTTCAATATCTTTTCCGATATCTGGGCTCTCTCCTTATCGTGGGATTTTGCCAGCTATATCTTGCTTCTCGCCTATCTGTTTTTCCCAAGTGCTGAGCGCAAACGAGAGTTCAAAGATCGGGCCGTTGGATAAATATGGCTATAATCACTTCCAAAAGTTGAGTACTTGGACCAGATCACTATTCATTCTATAGTTGAGAGGCCAAACGACACCCTCACGGATATTTTCACCTATGACCGACCCCATCGCGACAGACAGTGTAAACCTCGCGGCCCGTGTTCTTGCCACGGCCAGAGCCAGAGCAATGAAAATCATCACCGCCGAGAGCTGCACCGGCGGCCTCATCGGCGCGGAATTTACATCCGTTGCGGGTGCGTCTGATGTCTATGATGGTGGCTTTATTACGTATTCTTATGCCGCTAAAACGGCTGAATTAGGGGTTCCTGAAACCATGCTCGGCGAGCATGGTGCGGTCAGTGCACCTGTCGCCCGACGTATGGCTGAAGGCGCATTAGCCAGATCCGCAGGCCGCGCACAAATCGCGATATCAGTTACTGGCATTGCCGGGCCCGGTGGTGGCACCGAGGATAAACCGGTTGGCCTTGTCTGGTTTGGCCTTGCTATAAAAGGACAGGAGACGCTCACCAAGAGCTTGGTTTTCAAAGGCAATCGCGAAACTGTCCGCTCTCAAACGGTTGATTATGCTTTAGAGAT